>JAHEDA010000160.1 GCA_024641445.1 Gammaproteobacteria bacterium | reverse complement strand
CATTCACATTCTGACCCAACAGGGTCACCTCGCGCACACCCTGCGCGGCCAACTGCGACACCTCGGCCAGGACGTCATCGAAGGGGCGACTGACCTCTTCGCCACGGGTATAGGGCACCACACAGAAGGTACAGTACTTGGAACAACCCTCCATGATGGAGACATAGGCGCTGGGGCCATCGGCCTTAGGCTCGGGCAGATAATCGAATTTCTCGATCTCGGGGAAGCTGACATCCACTGCGGGTTGGTGTTTTTCCAAGGCCTGCTTCAGCATCTCGGGAAGTCGGTGCAAGGTTTGTGGCCCAAACACCAGATCCACATAGGGCGCTCGCTCGAGGATAGCTGCACCCTCCTGGCTGGCGACACACCCCCCTACCCCGATGATGACGCCAGGGCGCTGTTGCTTGAAGGGCCGCCACATGCCGAGTTGGGAAAAGACCTTCTCCTGTGCCTTCTCGCGCACCGAGCAGGTATTGAGCAGTAACACATCCGCCTCTTCGGGCACGTCGGTCAACTCCAGGCCATGCGAGGCCCTGAGTACGTCGGCCATCTTGGCCGTGTCGTACTCATTCATCTGGCAACCGAAGGTCTTGATATGGAGTTTTTTCATAACGTTCATTGTAAGGGTGGGGAGGAACACTATCCACCCGGATTGGGGCTGGCGCTTACAGGGGGCGTAAGGATAAGGGATCGGGGTAAAAACCGCCATCCAAGGCGTTTCCCTTCATTCAGGCATTTAGGCTATTCTCGCTCCCATTGTGTGCAGTCTATAGCCACACAAACCTTGGTCCTGCGATATGGAGATCAACATGGCAAAACCCAATGACTTTTACGTAGGCATCCTAAGCTTTTTCGCGATCCTGCTACCCGGTGCGATCGGCGTAGCACTGCTTAATCCCTTGGTCGGTTCATTTGTACTTGCAGATATCCTGAGGATTTCGAGTAGAGACACCACTGCGCTCTGGTGCGTATTTCTGACCACAGCCTACTTCCTCGGCCATCTGCTATTTCTGCTAGGTTCTGGTCTGGACAGCTCCACCGACGCCCTGCTGCTCATAAAAAAATCCAGGGACATCCCGGGCAAGTTCGTTCAAGGGTTACACAAACTGAAATGGCAAAACCTACGTAAGAAGGAAGACGAAAACGAGCTTGCCTATCAAGCCGTCAAGACGATTATGCAAGGCATATTGAAAGCGGAGGAACGTGCCGCCATCAATCCCTATCAATGGTCACGGGCCTTGCTGACCACGCTATTCCCTACCGCCGCTACCGATGTGTGCACATTAGAAGCTGAATCAAAGTTCTTTCGTAGCCTGCTCGTAGTCTTGGCCCTAGCCTTTGTCGTTTTCAGCATTCGTCTCATGCCGTGGCCAATGCTCACCACACTCCTGCTAAGTCTACCCTGCTTCATTCGTTATTACGAACGGCGCCTCAAGAGCACCACACAGTCATATATCTATATCATCTCCCTCGCCCATCTCGGCAAACTGTCCACATCCGGGACCGGCAAGTAAAACTCGACTTACCAATGGCACTTTACAAGGAGGTAACCCATGCCGCTCGACCCCACCAAGCAACGCAAGATTCTCGTCGTCCACGGGGTACAGACCGGCGATGACAGTCAACTACACCAGGACGATCTCATTCGTGCCCTCTTTGCACAACGCCAGGGCGATATCACAGTTGACCACGAAGTCGTTCTATACAAATACGAGAACATCAACAATCAAGCCCTGGATAAAATTCAGGACCTGGCCAAGCACCTGATTAGCGACCCGCTCGGCGCCATTCTGGCGCCCGCTATAATCGACATCGTTGGTGATGTCGTCATCTCCCTCGCCAACGGCAGCACCGCCAATAAAATTCGTGCAGGGCTGCGCGATATGATCCTCGGCTATTACACTGACGGGCACCCCTGTTATGTCGTGGCGCACAGCCTCGGTACGGTTTACTCATTTGATGTCATCAATGAACTCATGCAACGCGATGAGTATTTCAGCCGCGACTCCCGTCTCAACTGGCCGGTCATGGGCTGGGTCACACTGGGTTCACCGCTGGGGCTCGACATGTTCAAGAGCCCTGGTCGCAATAAGCTCACCGAACTGGGTGCAGGTGAACGAGTCTTTCCCTGGCGCAATTACTATGACCCCAACGACCCGGTCGTCTCGGGTAACATCTTTGGCGCTCAGCTCGGTAACGCAAAGATCGCCGAGTCCTATCTGAATAATTCACCTACACAGGGCTGGTATGCGGAAGACTTCCGCATCAACACTGGCAAACTTCACATCGCAGCACATACCGCCTACTGGAACGTTAGCAGCGTCGGCGACGGCATCGTCGCCATGTTGAGCGAATAAGGGGTTCTATCATGACAAAGTCATTCATCCTCATTACCACTGCACTGCTTAGCGCCTGCACCGGCCACCTCTACATTGCCAGGACGACATTTCAAGATGGCGACCAGCGTTGCGAGGCACTGGCCTACTGGTCCAGGACGGATTACATCATTGGTGTGAAGGCTGATTCCGTGCTAACGGTGACGGCGGGTGGAAACCGCCGAGCGATACAGTACACCGAGCAAGACAACCGGATTGTCTATCGTGGTGAGAAATCGCGAGACCAGAAGGTGTACGGAAGCACCACGACCGAAACTACATTCGTATGTGGCTGGGTCGATAAACCGGGTACGTTGCAGGATTTTTCTGGCAAGGAGTTAGTGCTCTACATGCACTGTCGTGCCAAAGCAGATGAATTTACGATCTCCAAGGGTTATCTACCCGCTCAGGCCTCACCGTACACCTTTGCCGTCAGTGAGGAGATCGTAAAGAGCCTGACCGGCGCACTCCCGCCCACACCGGCCCCACCCACCTGCATTCATCAGACCACACACTAGGTGGCATCAAACCCGGCTCGTCGGTGTAATAGGTCGGACATAACAGGCTCAATCAGTGGACTGCAATCACATTGCGGTCACAATATCCTCACCTCTCCGCAATCAATCCGTCACACCACTGCCAAAATACCTTGGCAACATCGCAGCAACGCTTCGTTGATGACTCATCCGGGATACTTCATGCATATCGCCATCGTCACCGAGACCTATCCACCGGAGGTAAACGGCGTCGCCATGACCCTGTCGCGCCTGGCCAACGGCCTGGTGGAACGTGGTAACTACGTCTCTATCGTCCGCCCACGCCAGCAGGTCTATGATCGTCCCGGGTGCTGCACCCCACCTGAGATCACACTCGTTGCAGGCTTACCGGTACCTGGCTACCGTGGTATCCATATCGGCTTACCGGCATGGGGACGCCTGCAACGACTCTGGCACAAGGACAAACCCGATGTCATTTATATTGCCACCGAGGGACCTTTAGGTTGGTCGGCCTTGCGCATTGCACGAAAATTCGGTATCCCGGTGCTCAGTGGTTTTCACACCAACTTCCAGAATTACGCACGCCATTACGGTGCTACCGCTCTGCGACACGTCATCCTCGCCTATCTAAAATATTTTCATAATCGCACCGCCGGGACCATGGTCCCTAACCAAAAACTAGCCGACACCTTGACCACCGCAGGATTCGAGAATGTCTCGATCCTGGCGCGTGGCGTTGATAGTCGTCTCTTCAGCCCGCAACGACGCTGCCAACAACTTCGAAGGGCTTGGGGCGCACACGCGACTGACCCGGTAATTTTGTATGTAGGCCGCGTTGCAGCAGAAAAGAACATACAACTGGCCATTGAGAGTTTTTATCGTGCCCGCCAGGAGCATCGAAATTTACGGATGGTAATCGTCGGCGATGGTCCACTCTATACACCTCTACAACGCGATAACCCATCAGTGATTTTTTGTGGCATACACACCGGTAAAGAGCTTGCGAAGTATTACGCCTCGGCCGATATCTTCGCCTTTCCCAGTGAGACGGAGACCTTTGGCAATGTCACCCTGGAGGCAATGGCAAGTGGTCTGCAAGTGATAGCCTACGACTATGCTGCCGCCGCCATGCACATTCAGCATGGCAGCAGCGGACTATTGGTCCCCCTTGGTAACAGCGAAGCCTTCAAGACAACCCTCTGCGAGGCCGTAAAATTCGCTGAGGCACGCCAACAAATGCGGGGAAAGGCGAGAGAATATGCGATGACAATTGACTGGCCCACGATCGTTGAGACGTTTGAGACGCACCTCATTGCCAGCGTCCCGCCAATCGGTGGATTCGAAGAAGTAAGTGACGATACCTGTGTGGAGGGCGGAAAATAAAAAGGGCGACCCCGAGGGGTCACCCTGATGTTTATTCAATAAACTCTGCTTAGCGATCCGTCATCGGCTCGGAGCTGATCTTATGGATGCTCAGGTCTGCACCCTCGTATTCTTCCTCTTGACTCAGGCGAATTCCCAGCACCATCTTCAAGATTCCGTAGACAACGAAGCCACCCACCAGTGCGATCATCACGCCCACTAAGGTACCTGTGAGCTGTGCGGTGAAGGTGACACCACCCAGGCCACCGAGTGCCGTAGTTCCGAAGATACCTGCGGCAATGCCACCCCATGCCCCACACAGACCATGTAATGGCCATACACCGAGGACATCATCGAGCCTCCACTTGTTCTGAGCCACGGTGAAGGTCCAGACAAACAAGGCCGCCGCAATGGCACCGGTTACCAATGCACCAACAGGGTGCATGATATCGGAGCCTGCACACACGGCCACCAAGCCGGCCAGGGGACCATTGTGAACAAAGCCAGGGTCATTGCGGCCAACAACCAGTGCCACCAGAATTCCGCCCACCATAGCCATCAGCGAATTCAGGGCTACCAGACCGCTAATCGTATCAATGGTTTGCGCGGACATGACGTTGAACCCAAACCAGCCCACCGACAAGACCCAGGCCCCCAAGGCCAGAAAAGGGATATTCGAGGGGGGATGGGCCGATATCTTGCCATCCTTGGTGTAACGGCCGTGGCGTGCGCCGAGCATGATCACCGCGCCAAGGGCCAGCCAGCCACCCATGGCATGTACGACAACCGAGCCCGCGAAATCATGAAAACCTACGCCAAGACTCGCCTTCATCCAGTCCTGGAACCCCAATCGAGTCCCCCAGACCATGCCCTCATAGAACGGGTAGATAAAGCTGACCAGAATAAGGCTGGCCAGTAGCTGTGGATAAAACTTGGCGCGCTCGGCAATACCGCCAGAGATAATGGCCGGGATGGCCGCTGCGAAGGTCAATAGAAAGAAGAATTTCACCAACTCATAACCATTCTTGACCGCCAGCTCAGAGGCCGGGACGAGAAAACCCTTCCCACCGTAGGCCACCATGTAACCGATAAAGAAGTAGGCAATCGTCGATACCGCGAAGTCACTAATAATCTTCACCAAGGCATTAACCTGATTCTTCTTGCGCACGGTACCAACCTCAAGGAAGGCAAAGCCCGCGTGCATGGCGAGCACCATAATGGCGCCCAAAAGTATGAATAGGACGTCAGTCGCCGTTTTAATTTCCATTTTGTACCCCAAATGTTCTGATTTGGCGCAGAGAGGCAAGAATTGCACCATAATAGTAATGCCGATTAAATTCAGACGGTTAACATTATTTATCAAGTCAAACAGAGGCGTTTAACGCATCAATATGGTGCGCCCAGGGTAGATGCGTATTATTTTGGTGCGGAAAGAAAAGAGATTTACTCTGCGTTCTTGACGGCCAACCAAGCGGCCTCCATGGTATCTGGCGTCGAGGCCTCGATGGGCGTCCCGTGTGCATTCAGGTGCAGCTCCATCTGCCGAAAGCGCCGCTCGAATTTTTGATTGGCCTTTCGCAAGAGTGTCTCCGGGTCTGCACCGGCATGACGCACCAGGTTCACCGCCGTGAACAAGACATCACCAAGCTCTTCATCG
>JAHEDA010000159.1 GCA_024641445.1 Gammaproteobacteria bacterium | reverse complement strand
CCGGCGGGATTCCCCGTACCTGACTTGGCTGCATGGGGGTCGTGACAATCGTAACACTCGACATGCCGACTGTTGACTACAGCGGTTTCCTTCGGATCATGTACCCCCGTCCATTTGTCGATAGGATGAAATGATACCTTGTTAAATTCACCAGCAACATTTTTCGATGCCACATGGCCGTTGTGACATGCGGTACAATTGGCCTCTTCTACCTGGTAATTGAGGATACGTTGATCCGAACCCGCATTATGCGGTGTATGGCAGTTTTGACAGGCATTGTCACGCACATTATTCCAACTCGCATTTGGCCAGGGGTTGGTTCCAGTCCCGTCCCAAGTCGCCGTGGAGTTGTTATGGGGTGTCTGTGACCAGCCCGTCTTCAGGTGGCAGGTTTCACACAAGGCGCCGCCTTGATTGGATACCACCAGGAATTTACCATTATTGTTATTATGCGGGTCATGACAAGAAGTACACTGCATACGCCCAGTACCATCGAGCCTGACACGTCCGGTCAGAGTTGCCGGCTGGACCAGTTCACCGTTGCGCTGAGTCACCAGCGTCGCAGTATATTGGAATGAAATGGGGTGATCATCCGACAAATCCGTCCCCAACCGAGTCTTTCCCGCAGGCATGGTGGTGACACTGTTACGCATAGTAATATCGGACACCCGACTCAAGACCTTACCCAGGGCAATTGTCCCGTCATGGCAACTCAGACAAAGGATAGATGAACCGGTTGGCTGGCCTATTGCGGCATTGGCAGTACTACTACTATACGGGATGTAGGACTGACCCGGATTCTGCCGGTTCCACAAGGGGGCTGCAGCTGAGGCGTTATGGGGCGTATGGCAAAAGATACAGACCTGGCTTTCCTGGCTGGCCCTGACACTGCCCGGTCCACTTGCAGAAAGATTATGCTTGGTTGTCAGAACGCCGGCATAACCCATCTGTCCAGCAAACAAGGACAAGGCAAGTAAGCAGATTAAACGCAGCCTCATCATTAGCCCCCAATGTATTGAAAGACTTGTATTCTCTGGTTATGAGAATCCGCAATATATATAATGTTATTATCGCTGACGAATATACCACTTGGCAACCAGAATTCCCCAGGATTTTTCCCTTGTCCACCAAGATGCAACAATAACCTACCTTTTTTGTCAAATATTTGAAGGGCATGAATAAGTGAATCTATTATATAAATATGACCTAATTTATCGGTAGCGATACCCTTGGGACGGGTCATTTTACCTGTAGCAGCCCCAATTTTGCCAAATTGACTTAAATATCCTCCATTTCGGTCCAGGCGCTGGATCCTGAAGTTGAGTGAATCAGTTATCAATAATTGTTCAGATGACTCCAACGCCATCATGGTTGGGAAATTGAATTGTAATTTGCCGCTGCCACGACTGCCGACCTGTTTGATATGCCTACCGTGTCCATCATAGATGTTGAGTGTATGAGTCTGTGTATCGACAATATACAGGCGGTTTGCCTTTTCATCGTAAGCAATACCGGTCGGTTGTTTCAACGAGTATTGCAGATAAAAAGGTTTCGCAACATCCGAGTCGGGTTTCATGCGAAATACACCACCCAGTTCTGAGTCCGTTACCAGGATCTCCTTGTCAGGGCCAATCGTTAATCCAACGGGGGAAGGTAATGGTCGTTTACCTGCCAACTGAATCAGGTGGTAATCATTGTTCCGTGAGTTGAAATAATGTACCCCGTATGCGCCTGGGTCAGCGACATAAATCTCCTCTGGGCTTGGCGCAACCATGGCCATGGGACGGATTAAACGCTGGTCTGCCGCGCCGGTAAAAAAATCAATCACCAACTCAAAAAAACCTTTACCGATGCCAAACTCTTTCGGGTTGGAAAAATAGCCCAGGTATTTGATACGAGGCTGGTCGGGTAACTCAGGCCAAACCATTTTACCGGGCCATGGATACACCTGCCTTGTCTCCATTTGTGCACATGCCATCAGCATGATGAACAGGCTTCCCAGTACGATAAACTTGCGCATTTTTTCTAGTAACCGAGGCATTAAAAGGTCCGTACCAGGCTTGCTGAAATTGAATTTGTTTGCCGTGTTGCACTTCCCAGCCGCTCATCTACCGATGCCCCATCAAGCGACATATTTAATTGACGTACCTTCCATTGTAACTGCACCAAATTTCGTTGAATGCGATGCACCAGTATGCCACCGGTATCCTCGTCAGTACTATGTTCCAGCCTTAAAAAGGCCCTTTGCCATGGTTGAGTAGTCAGTGTCACACCACGCGATAATATATCAACATCCTGGTTGCTCAGCAGGTTATCTTGCTGAATACGTCTGACGGTAAAACGTAAATTTGAATCACCCGTCAGGCCAATTTGAAAAAAGCTATCGGTTGTTCTGCGAATATAAGGGGAAATTTCTTCTTCCTGTTTCTCATACATCATCTCCAGCCCGAGTCGATATTTATCGTCCAGAAAAGGATGATCAACACGCCCCCCCATACGGGTATACTGCATCGAATTTAACGGTACTGAAGAATATCCTTCATCCAAGGTCTGTTCCGTATCATTGTAATTTGCATAAAGCGTATAGTATTTAAACATCGACAACTGGGCGGAATAATTATAATTGACCGTTGAAAAAGCGACTGTACCGCCTGTCTTGTAGTTATAGTCAACGATCAGGGTATCACCCAGGTTAATTTTCTGTTCACTGCCATCATTTTTTATCACGACATTAATAAACGTCAAGGCGCCATCATCTGTTCGCGCATAATCAACACCCTCTGTTACAGATGAAAATACAATTACACCATTTCGCTCTACCGCGACATTGATTATGTCCAATACAAAAGGATGTACCAGCTGCAAACGCGCGACCCCATCATACCTGAGCCGTTCATTTTGCTGCCTGACGGCATTTGCCGAGGCTTCATTTCTGGTCTGATCATAGCCTGTACCAAATCCAAGCTGTAGCTGGCCGAACGTTAGAGGTTGTATATAACTCACACCCGTACTTGCCCCCTGACTTTGACTCTGCAAACCAAGTGTTTCACTGTCCGCAGCATGGAGTTCGCCATTCACCGCCACCCTATCCGTTAAGCTCACATGAACACCGACACCACCTGAACGTTGATTGGATTTGATAGCATTTGTTTCACTATCGGTGTAATCAAAGCGATAGAAACTTTGCGTCTTTTCGGTATGCCGCCAGGTCAAACTGGGAGTCCATCTGAACTCCCGCTGTTGAGGTAGATTATCCTGGGTATAATAAGAGAACAGATTAATCAGGTTAAACTGTTTCCTTTCACCATATTTGGCATCAGACGACAGGCTGGATGATTCGCTCGTTCTATCGGTCCTGTCAATCGGATAATCCCGCAGACCACTCTCGGATAACTGTTGGCGATTCTCATATGTAAGCTGTACATGACCATCATTAGCAAGGCTGCTGTAGGCGCGGAGGAATACCTGATCAGTCGTTTGGTTTACAATCTGTGTTACGCCTTCTCCTTGACTCGTCTCTCGAGACGCATCCATATCAACGGAGAAAGGTAATACCGGCTCCAGCAACGATGCGTTCACCCCATATTTGATATTCTCCGAAACATAACGCTCGGTATCTGACACCTTAGTGGAAGGATTAACGCGTGTATAATATAGGGTAAACGGGTATGGCTTTTTCTCCAGAAAGCGTAATCGTGCCGTAAGACTATCGAGCTCCCCCTCCGATTCACTGGTGCCGGCGGAGGACTCGAGGGTCTTTTGTGTGTATAACAGGCCTGCGCCAAAATCGATACTTAACAAATTGGGGTGGTAGACATAGCTATGGGTCAAAAAGGAAATCTCCTCTTCATTTGTCTTTAACAGGCTACGGCTACTACCAAAACCATCGGTGCCCTGCTTTGCCTCGTCTTGACTGTGTCGTAACGATATCGCCCCATCAACCCCGGTCAATCGGAATGCTGCGGGCTCATCCGCCTCTTGTGCTTCAATACCCGGTGTTGACAGAATTACACAGAGACTGGCGCAAACAAAACCGCTTCCTCGCCACCACCTCAAGAGAATTAATCGCATGCCCCGCCTACCATTGTATTCCAGCCAAAATGGCTCCATCTGATATATTTCTAGTTATTTATTCGAATTCCCTGTGTCATAATCCATATCGACCATTTTTCCGAAACCAAACACATTGATTGTGTTCACGCCAAACTGGCTGGTGACAATCACAATATATTCCAGCTTAAATCCGGGTGCTGCATATTGTTGAAAATATTTTACATTTTCATAATCAATGGTGATGTCTGTCGGTAAATTGAGGCTGTCGGGTTGATCTCCTGCACCACCAAAGTAGATTAATAGCTTACCGTCTTTGTTAAATACCTGTACGTTCTCAAATGCCGCATCGACCACATACAGACGTCCCTCACGATCCAGGGCAATCCCCTTTGGGCGGGCGAATTGTCCAAAACCGGTACCCACGCTACCCAGTTTTTCGACATACTTGCCATCGAGTGTATATTTGACGATCTTGAAATTGCCGGTATCACTTATATACAGCTTGTCACCATATACAGCCAGATTCGTTGGAAAATGAACCAGCGCATTCTGGTCTTTTTCATCCGGGGTGGCCATTTTTGAGATCAGCTTGCCTGACCGTTTATCCAGCACCTGGATCATATGGTTTTTCAAGTCACTCACATAAAGTTGATCCTTGACTATCGCTACATCGGCGGGCTTAAACTGTCCCTTTATACCATATGCCTGAACAAACTTATCTTGCGCATCGAATCGGAGGACCTGGTTGCGACCGGTGTCGGTTACATATTTATTCCCATCCGTGTCAATCGTGATATTGATTGGCTTGGCCATCCGGCCAGTATTTCCGCCATCGACCCGTGTGTACTTCTTTTTGAGCAGGTCGATGACCACATAACCGGGTCCACGGGTATCGATAACGTAGATTTTGCCCTGAAATATGGCCACGCCATAGGGTTTAGTCGCGATCGCCTCAGTGCCGGTCTCTTTACCAATAACAAACTCAAGAAAATTATCTTGCTTACCGAGGTCCTTCAGGGTGCTGATCGACAGCAGGTGTTGTAAACGCGGGGGATTGGGCAGAGGAGGAATAAAGATTGGTCCCCCCTTATCACCCTGCGGGCCTGTGGCGCAGGCGCCCAGATATAGGCACAACCCCAGGCTTAACCAATGTTTATCTGCTTTTATCGTCACAACACACCCTCACCCATTTTTATCTGACAAGTTACTAATTATACGCAGGTTTATTTTACCCGGTCGATAACCTCCTGACATGCCAAGGCCCCGCTCCCTCAAGATATTTCCAGAGGAAGACGGGGCCTTATGCGTTAGTGCCTTACTTGTTGTGGCAGGTCAGACAGATCTGACTTCCGGCAAGCTTAACTCTCAGCAATTTGCCATCAGCAGTAAAGTTGTTATGGACATCGTGACAGCTGGAGCACTGAACCAGTCCACCGACCAACATGGTTGCTGCAATCGTACCAGTCTTGGTCTTACCACCAACGGCGGTATCGCCAATGGTCACACTGGTTGAGCTTGGTAAGAACAAACCACCATCAGTATTCGCCAAGGTATCATCATAGGTAAATGAGATGGGGTGGTCATTACTCAAATCCGAGCCCAAATTTCTATTGCCCGTTATCATACTGCCACCATCTGCACCACCCTTTGTACCACCAAAGCTATCTATCGCAACCGTACCATCGTGGCAGGAGAGACAGAGCTTGGATACGCCAGTGGGTTGTCCGATGGTTGCCGCACCGCCCTTTGCATTCAGGGTAGGACTATCATAGACGGTATAGCTGCTGACCGATGACAAGGTATGGTTCCATAAGGTGGTTTCGCCTGCCTTGGCATTATGTGGGGTATGACAGGTCACACAGATCTGG
>JAHEDA010000158.1 GCA_024641445.1 Gammaproteobacteria bacterium | reverse complement strand
AATATCTAATTCATAGCCGGTGAGTTGTTGGAGTGTCGCTTCCACTCGCTCATTGGGCAGGCGCAAGGTCATGCGGGCACGTCGTGACAGGTGTAAAAGGTCGTGCTCAGGGTTATCCGGTCGCTGCCAGCCGTTGCCGGAATCCGCACCATGGATAAGATGGATCCCCGCCCTTGCCTCCTCCGCGAGCCACGGCAGCGCACGCAGCAGCGCCTCGTGCAGCGCGTAGGCGTGTTCCAGTGGCAACGTCTTGCAATTAATCGTAAACGACACGTCTACGATATCCCTGGATACCTGATATTCCTGTTTGGAGTCGGCGTCTTCAGACCAGAACACATCATCACCTATGATTTAGACTTGTCATCGAGAGGTAAACACCGCTTCGAGTCGTTCTTCCCAGTTCGATGGGGTATCGGGAAACGGTGGCTTAACGTCCATACGAAAAAACATCTCGCCAGCTCGGGCCCGTTCACGCACCTTTTCTTCCAGCTCGCTAAAATTTTGCAGTTCTATTTCCTGTAATAGAATTTCACTAAGATACAGCATATATTATTGAACCCTCTCACGACCTTTTTGCCTCTCATAAAGGCGTAATGCTATAGAAGCTTGAAACCTGACATCCATCCACGGCGACATGCGTAATGATTTATTAAGTAGGTGCCAGTGTAATCTGGAGTTTAATCCAGACAGACCTCAGCTCGATGCGCCTGATGTGAGTTATGGCGAACGCACAGGAGACTACGCCTCGATATTTTACAATATTATCGACGAGATATGTGTTTTTGCTACGCATTACAATACCTCGTGATACCCCAAAAGCCCAGGCTGGCATTGCCAGTGTTACAAAGTTAACAATCCGTATATAATCCAGGCCAACAGGAACTCGTCAGATTATCGTTCAACTGCAATGCAGGAGCCAACATCAGGATGCAGGAAGCAAAAACTGAGGCAGGGTTATCAATAACTCCCGTCGTATCTACCCATCGCATCCAGACAAGGCATACTTCACGCCAATAAAGCGTTTTACTGAACAGAGGTGAAAATCTCGCGGGTTAAATATATTCATTGCGTTTAAACATAAAGAGATCGTATTTTAAATACAACAAAACGGATGTTGGTGTGAAATGAAGAAGTTTGATGCAAAGGTTGTTGGAGTCCATCAAGTCAGTTCCGTTGATTTCGTAAGAACTGCGTTTCAGGTATACAACAGCGGTGATGTGCTGGCAGTCCTGAAACAGTCTAAATCAGAACTCAACCTCAAACAGGAAATCACACCAACATCCGGTGGTGGCTGGCTGGATGTCAGGCAAGACGTCATTCAGGATGATCGCCCGGCCCAGATAGTCTTTACCTCGGGCACTGAGGGGGCCCCAAAGGCAATTTTGCTCTCCCACCGCGCCCTGGCCGATGTGGTTACCCGACTCAATCAGGTTATGCAGGTAGATTCAAGCATACGTGAATATGTCGGCATCCCGGTTACATACTCCTTTGGCTTCGGGCGTTGCCGTGCAGTCGCAGCAGCGGGCGGTAAATGCTTCATCCCACAAAATGGTTTTAACCCCTCCGAGATAGCCAGGATGCTGGAGATGAGTGAGATCAATGCAATTTCCGCCGTACCCACCCTCTGGCGCACCTTGCTCGCTCAATCGGAGGTGATTGGCGAGCTAGGCAAGAAGGTTAAGTGGATTGAAATTGGTAGTCAGTACATGAGTCGTCAGGAAAAGGAGAAGATGAAGGCGCTCTTCCCAAATGCGATCATTGTCCAACATTACGGCTTGACCGAGGCCTCACGCACTTCCTTCTTGGTCATCAACGAGACTGATGGCGAGTTGCTTGAATCCGTTGGTAAGTCATACGGCGATGTTGAAACCAAGATATCACCTGATGGTCGGATTATGATCCGGGGGCCACATGTCGCCAGCGGCCGCATTGAGGGTGATGAGATATTTAGTATTGTCGATGACGAGGGCTGGTACACAACCGGCGACTTTGGGCGAATCGAGAATGATTTTCTGTATTACGGTGGCAGGGCCGATGATCTCATTAACTGTGCCGGCGTCAAGGTAAATCCGGAACTTCTGCAGGAAAAGATAAATCGCCAGCTCAGATTGGAGAATAAGGTCGCGGTCTGCCGAATCAATGACGAAATTCGTGGTGATGGCTTTTTTATCGCCATTGAGGCGGGGACTGCCCTCGATCTCAAAAAACTCGGTGAAGTGGTCAACACCGAATTGCTTAACGTCGGTGTCAACGCCAAGTCATCCATCAAAATCCAGGAAGTTGCAGCCATCCCCCGCACGGATACTGGCAAGGTCAAGAGAAAGGAATTGGCCAACCTCTATATCCCTGCCAAGACCGGGAAGAAACACGGCACAAAGCCGGACAAGAATAGCTCCATATCTGAGATTTACGCTTATATCTTCCCTGGAATAGAGATAAAGCAGAACGATACATTTCGGAGTCTGGGTGGCGACTCATTGAATTATGTCCAGATTCTAATGCTTCTGGAGGATCGTTTTGGTTATGCCCCGATAAATTGGGACGCGATGACGGTCGAAATATTAGAGAATATTGAGCACAAGACGAAATCGAGAATATATAGCTGGGTTGAGACGAGTATATTTTTACGGGCAATTGCCATTTCGGCAGTTGTGGTCACACATAGCGGCGGCGGAATTCTTGGGGGGGGCACACTACTGTTGTTCACTTTGATTGGTTATAACATCGCACGCTTTAAGGCAGTTGACTTTTTTGCTGGTAAAATATGGAAATGGATGGGGATCTACATAATAGTTATTCTAATACCCTATTACCTAGTCACCGCATTATATGAGATATGGGGTAATAACTTTGAGATTGACGAGATATTATTATATTCGAATCTCATTGCTAGAAAAATCACCGTCATTTTCCCCTTCTGGTTCGTTCAGGTCCTGATTCAGTGTTTAATCATTATGGGGATAATCTTTTCTTTCTCATCACTACGGCGATTTGCCGCGAAAGATCCATTCAATTTCTCACTTATCATATTTGCATTCTTGGTAGTTGCTCATGAAATTTATCCGCTATTCTGGCATGCCGACTACACCAACAATCTAGTACCCCCGCGCTTCATGGCAATCTTATGGCTAGGCTGGATGCTTTACTTTGGCTCGACCATTTCCGAGCGGTTCATACTCAGTGTTATCGGGATTGGATTTGCCTTGATTGACACCGGTTTAGCAATCGAAACCACTTGGATAATTCTAGCCAGTATATTCCTACCATTGATCCCGCGAGTTCCTGTACCTACTTTTATAAGAAAACTTGTAAGTGACATCGGTGCCGCGACGTTCTACATTTTCAGTTTTAACGGGATAATCATCTCGCTGATGGCTCATGTTATTCATTTCAACTCGGTTTTAATTGTATTTCTGATCACCATGACTTTGTCCATGATGATATGGTTGGCCATGGAGAGAATGCAATTAATTTCTCGTGTGCAGGCGGCGTTGAATATCAAACTTAAAAGTAACACTTAACTTTGAGCATTTAATTTCAAAAATGCCGCAGCCTGCAGAATACGATTTCTATGAATGCTATTTTCATTAGCAGCTCATTGAAGGGAATCATGAGCGTCGAGATGGGATGCACAGTGAATTTCTAACAAGCTTTGAAAGAAATTATTCTTGCGAAATCTATTGTTGTAACCAGGTATCATGAACTCATGCTTCCATGAAAAAAGTTAACCCCGTTAAAATTTCATTTTTGACTAGCCGTTATTCAAAAATACTTGCGGTAGCTCATCTGGAATTTGGTGTCGATTTGCTGATTAGCAATGTCTCTAATAAGCCACTCGCTACTGTTCGTCGCCTGTATAATTCATTCAAGCATTTATTCGATGGTGAGCGGGATTTAGTCTGTTGGGCCAGAAAAAATAATATCAAGACAATATCCATGCAAGAACTGGATCAAGAGCAGATTGCAAATGAGATACGAAAAAATAATATCGACATACTTATAACTTATCATGCTCCAATATTAGGGCCCGCAATTATCACCTCACCTACAAAAGCCGCAATCAACCTGCATCCATCATTGCTGCCAAGTTATCGGGGAGGAAGTCCAGTACTATGGCAAGTAGTTGATGGGATTAAAACCTCGGCAGTTTCCGTACATCGGTTGACTGAGAATACTGATCAGGGAGAGATACTACAGCAATATCCATTCACAATCAGAAATGGCTCCCGCAAAAAGGATATACTAAATGCGATTGATACAGCAGGTTCAATCGCCTTAGTTTCCGTCCTAAGTGATATCGCCTCGAACAAAGAAGTGAAAGGTATACCACAGACCAGAAACTCCCCAACCCCTTATGCCTCAAATAAGAAAAGGCAAGACTTGAAAAACCTGATTAACTGGTTCGACACTCCCGGCTTGAAACTATACAACTTACTCAGCTATCTGGATGGCTGGCCACTTGAACTTGGAGAACCAAACGGTTGGGTGCGTTTTTTTCCCCTAATAGCTGATTCGTACCAGAATGAAAGTGTTAGTGAACATCTAGGGCTTATCACCCATAATGGACGCTGGTATTTCAACTCAAGACTAGGTGCTGTTCTTCTAGCAATAGACTGGTCACCAGTCGCTATTCTAAGACATCAGAGAAGACGACAACTCTTTCATCACGGAGAGTTAAACCAAGGTTATTTGTAAAATAACACAATATTAGCCTACTAATCGCCCAGGCAACGAAGGAAGAGATACGCCCCTCTTTAGCCGACGCAACAAATTCATAAACAACTGTTTCATTCGTGCTGTCATTGAATAGTGATTGCTAAGAATCACAGTGCTCAGCACTATAAACTTGTTACAAAACTTTTTCTTTAAAATATTCATCCCATATCCTGCATCAACAATTTGCGAGCCATATTTTTCGGTTTCTGACTTAACCATATAGCGCCAAAGACATGCTGCAGCATACTGGTGACCTGGCACAGGGGTAAACGCCGTAATATGAGCAATTGTGTACTTATTATAATGAAAACAAAGCCAGAAGCAGACCAACTTTTGGTTTAGTCTAAGTGTATAGACACGCAACGCATCTACACTCTGGTTATATTTAATAAGTTCGACTGTAACCATATTCTCCACCGGGTCATCAAAAAATGAAATTCGTGACCCGCCTGCTTCCAGGACATCCTTTTGCCTTTTAATATGCAATTGGCGAAGCTCATCGATTTGAGCATCATCAAGTGAAGACTGGCATGCATATTTGACCTCATTAAAGCTTTCTGCCATATCTTTCTCTTCCTTACGTATCCGCCTCAGGTTCTCACCTTTTAATTTTTCATCAATAGTCTGGGTATCGACAAACAGGTGTTGATGCTCCGTGAGAGCATTCCACCATCTTGTTTTGAATGTTGCACAAAGCCGCTTAATGAAAGGATCATCTGGATCGACACGCTTAAGGTTGATCTCATCAAATTTATCACGATATTCAGTTGTTAGGCAATTTATGACTCTGTCCGTAACTGCTAGTTTGAATTCCGGCAAACTGATGACTGTGGGTAACGGATAATCCATGTAATATGCGCCTTTGCCCCAGAAGATTAATTGCTTAAAGCTGAGTACACCCCGGCCTCTCCGCTCAAGGTAAAAGGGCACTAGACCAACGATATTCATCTCGCTTAGTATCAATATAAAATACGGCTCAGACTTTGTTCCGAGCACCAATGGCGCGGTTATTTTTAACCACGGCAAAGAATAGATAAGCTGGTCTATACCCAACAATTGTTTGATAAAGTCTGCGTATTGTTTTGCATACACCCCGGTGAGAATCGTCCCCATATTGTGCACGACGGCAATTGATAAGTGTGTCATCATCATTCAACTTTCAGAGAAAGGGGTACGGGAGAGTCCACGATTACGATCAGCATAGGT
>JAHEDA010000157.1 GCA_024641445.1 Gammaproteobacteria bacterium | reverse complement strand
CAAACCCACCATGGGGACGGGCAAGGCTGGATTTGGCAGCAGTCGCCCCGTCGCACACACCGCCACCGAGTATGGACCCCACGTCGATATGCGTGCCGACAGTCCACAGTATCGTTTAGACGATCCGGGCTTTGGTCTGCGTAACAATGGCCGCCGCGTCCTCACCTATGCAGACTTACGCAACCTGCACCGTACCCCCGACAAACGAGAGCCCAGTCGTGAGATCGACCTGCACCTCACCGGCAACATGAGTCGCTATATGTGGTCGATCAATGGTATCCGCTATGAAGACGCCGAGCCGCTGAATCTGCACTATGGCGAACGTGTCCGCATCAATCTGTTCAACGACACCATGATGTATCACCCCATCCACCTGCACGGCATGTGGAGTGACCTGGAGACCGGCGACCCGGACTACATCCCGCGCAAACACACCATCGTCGTCGCACCGGGCACTCGCATCAGCTATCTCGTCACCGCCGATGCCAAGGGTAACTGGGCCTATCACTGCCACCTGCTCTATCACATGCTGGCCATGGCCCGTCGTGTTGTAGTGAGCTAAGGGAGAGACATCATGAAAAAGATATTAATACTTGTACTTGCGCTCACCAGCAACCAGGTCTTCGCCATGGGTGGTGACGACCCCATGCTTGGAATGTTAAAGGTTGACCAACTGGAAATGCGTCAGGCCACAACCAGCACACCCCTCGTGCTGGAGAGTGACGCCTGGCTCGGCTATGACCTTAACAAGCTTTGGCTCAAGCTTGACGCCGAGAGTGTCAATGGTGCGCTCGAAGAAGCGGAGGTACAGGCACTCTATAGCCGCGCCGTCGCCCCCTTCTGGGATGCACAGGTCGGCATTCGTCACGATGAAAAACCGGGGCCATCACGCAACTGGCTCGCCATCGGTTTCAAGGGACTCGCTCCCTATTTCTTTGATATCGATAGCAGCCTGTTTATTAGCGAAGATGGCCAGACCGCTCTGCGGTTACAGGCAGAATACGAGTTCATGCTGACACAACGGTGGGTACTCTCCCCCGATGCAACCATGAATGTGTATAGCAAGTCGGAACCGTCGCGCGACATTGGTGCTGGTCTTGCCGACCTGCAACTCGGCCTGCGCCTACGCTACGAGTTTGTGCGGGAGTTTGCACCCTACCTCGGCATCAACTGGAACAGCAAGCTGGGCGAGACGGCCGACCTTGTGCGTGCCGGCGGTGGCAGCACCGGTGGCACCATGCTGGTGGCAGGCCTGCGCTTCTGGTTCTGAACTTACAACGGCCAGGGATGGCCAACCTAAAAATAACTACAAGGAATCCCCATGACACTTACATCACAGGCCCTGAGAGTTCCCCCCCGCACCCTCTTTCTAGTTGCCATGAGCTCTCTCATTGCGCTCATGTTTGTCCCTACCAACGCATTCACCGCAGAGTTGAAACAGATTGAGGTGTACAAGAGCCCCACCTGTGGCTGCTGCAAGGACTGGATAACACATCTGCAACACAACGGCTTCAAGGTGACTGCACATGACACCCTTGACATGCAGACGGTCAAACAGCAACACGGGGTTGCGGCGCAATTTCAGTCATGCCACACAGCCATAATCGATGGCTATGTAATAGAGGGGCACGTCCCCGCCAACGACATCAAACGACTACTGCGTGAACATCCCATGGTGCAGGGCCTTGCCGTACCCGGTATGCCGCAGGGCGCACCCGGCATGGAGACGGGTTTAAAACAGCCTTATAACGTGCTCACGATCCAGGGTGATCACAGTAGGGTGTACAGCCACTATTAAGGAATTGGCGCTGTCTTCAAAAACAGCGCCAATACAGGTTCAACTATTCCACCGGGTCGAAAAGCTGGGCATAACCTCAGAGCGTAACCGAGACACATTTTCCAGATTTCACATCATGCAGGTGATTATCTTCTTGCTAACCATGCCGAAATATTAGTACACCCGATTGAATTGAGCATCCTCGCCAAACACCTTTACCTGCATATTGCAGGTAATTGTATGGACTTGTTCCAGATGCTATCAGGACACCACAAGAGGGCGAACTTTGTTTGTTTTCAAGCTGGCAGTAGTCTGTATGTAGAGCAAGCAGGTATTGTCACCCGGCACTCCGACGTGCTGACACCGGCCAGGCAGACATGGCCAGGTCTGCCACCTTCAATAATTTTTTCCGTGAGGTGCCGTCGATGGCCTGCACCGACATACCCTGCACTACTGCGGCAAAAAACCCGGCAAGGCCCAGTGCATCCGTACCAACGGGTAACTCTTTCGCACGAATCGCCGCTTTGATTCGCTCATTGAGAACCATCTCGATACTCCGACGAAGCGCAGCCGTTGCCTCCACGGCCAGCTGATGTTCGCTGGCACACCTCAGTGCGCCATTTGCGACGAGGCACCCCGGTGGAAAATTTGTTCGCGTAAAGCGCACAGCGGCCTCACGCAGGATAATCGCAACCCGATCACGCACATTCGTTTTTGCCGCCAGCCCAGTGGTAATGAAATCGCCATGACTGGACAGGTAACGCTTGAGCACCTCCTGATAGAGCTGTTCCTTTGAACCAAACGCCGCATAGAGGCTGGGCGGGGTAATTTTCATTACGGATGTAAGCTGCGAGATCGAGGTCCCTTCATAGCCTTGCTCCCAAAACAGCAGCAGTGCCGCCTCAAGCGCATGCTCACGATCAAATGCCCGAGGTCTACCACGCGACGGTTTTGCCTGATTAATCATAGTGACCACTATACATTTCGTTGACGCTGCTCCATGCCAGGAGATATTATGTATCGGTCGCTATATTATTACATAACGAGTCGACTGGCAAAGCGAGTGAGCACATGACCGACACCCCGTGTAGCGCCAAGTAAACCAATGGCAAGGCAGAGAAGGAATCGACAGTGATTGTTTTATACACAATGCAGAGTGTGAGTCCGAACATACACAAGGTCATCATCATGCTACAGGAGACCGGCCTGCCCTATACAATTCAACACGTCGCACTACATGACGCGAGCTTTCTCGCCATAAATCCTGCGGGGACGGTCCCGACTATCGTCGATCAGGAGACCGGCACGACCCTGTTCGAGTCTGCGGCAATCCTGTTCTATTTAGCGGAAAAGTCTAAACAATTTCTACCAGCGACACTGGCCGAGCGTGCCGAGGTCGTGCAATGGCTCATCTTCGAGGTCGCCGACTTCGCCCCCGTACTCAGTGAAATTTATCACTACACGCTCTATGTCGCGGATGAACTCTCAGAGCTGCCCTTGCAACGCTACAAGGAAAAACTTGCCCGTTACTGCACAATCCTTGACCGACAGATTGGCGCGCAGGATTTTATTTGTGGGCGCTATTCCATTGCCGATATGGCGCTCTATCCGTGGACTGTCACCCTTGAAGAGCTGGGTGAAATTGACCTCACTATGTATCCCAACATCACCCGATGGGCCGGGAACAATAGCCAACGCCCCGCCACCCAATTGATGGACCACAGTCGATAGATTGTTCTACACAGATATCGCAGGAGAATGCAATGAAACAAACCGCCTTGATCACCGGAGCCAGCTCAGGCATCGGCCTGGAATTTGCCAACATTTTTGCCCGCCACGGCTATCAGCTTATCCTTGTGGCACGCAATGAAGGGCGCTTACAAACTTTCGCAAACGAACTTGAGCGTAACGTTGGAATCACCCCACTCATCCTGATTAAGGACCTGAGCAGACCCGCATCGGCCAGCGAGATATTCGGCGAAGTCATGGCCAAAGGTATACAGGTCGACGTGCTGGTCAATAATGCGGGCGCGGGTTTGAGTGGACGATTTACCGACAACGACCTTGAGGCAGAACTGGGCATCCTACAGTTGAACATCGTGTCTCTCGCGGCCTTGTGTCACCTGTTTGGTAAGGATATGGCACAACGCGGGCGAGGCCGCATCCTCAACGTGGCATCAACCGCCGCATTCCAACCAGGTCCCATGATGGCAAATTACTATGCCTCAAAGGCCTACGTCCTTTCGCTCTCCGAGGGGATACGTGATGAACTAAAAAAATCCGGGGTCATCGTCACTGCCTTATGTCCAGGTCCGACTAAAACCGGGTTTTTCACCAATGCAAATATGCTGAATACATTGATGGCCCGTGCACCACATATACTTAGCGCCAGACAGGTTGCAGAGCGTGGCTATAAGGCACTCGTGCGCGGTGAACGCGTCACCGTGGTTGGCCTTGCCAACAAGGTGATGGCCTTTTCGACCCGATTTGCACCCAGATCCCTGCTGGCAATGATCGCAGGTACATTCAACACCCGGCCTTCACCCTGAAGCCACCCGGAATTTTGCCCCCAGGGAGAATTATTCGAGCGCAGATCAGCGCATCTGGCATTCACAGAACAGGATTAGCTCATGAAAGAACGTAGATGCTCTTCATGCTCACGCAGGTTGTACTCCGTGCGTAGGGTAAGCAGACAAGAGGCGCAGAGGCAATCGCTGTAAAGGCTGGAGATATATTTAGTATGAGCGGGTTCGAGGTAGACCGTCTGACACTGACACAACAGGATTGAGCCGGACTTGCACTCGAAGTCATGCTGGCAACGGGGACAGGTCTTGGTCTCGTGTTTGATCACTCGGTTGTTCTCGTCCATCTCACACACTGCTGACTCACTAGCCTGGATTTTATCAGCGGGTTTTATACAAAATATTTTCATTGATGATGGCCTGACCTGCATCATCCTTTGCGACCAGTGACATCACTCCCCGTGCAAACAAAACGCTCACCTTGACCGCGAATTGAGATTTGGCGGAGTATTCTCGCACGGCGTCAAAACGCACGAGCGGTTTACCGTCCTGGGTGATCTGCAATTGCATCTCATTGGGCGACCTGGCATCGGCAAAGTACTCGGCCCAACCGGCACAGACGGTATTGATGCACTTATCGAACAACAACACGCTCATGCCACCTCGCGTTAATTCAAATCGACCGTAGGGTGTACCGATAGTATCCATCCGCGCCTGAGCAAGCAAGGTAGCCTTGTTATAGGCCACGTACTTGAATTTGTAGTCCAGGCAACCGACGCTCTTGCACTCAAGATAGCGCTCATTCAGGAACTTGGTCCGCTCCAGCGTCTCATCCACTGCACAACGCGGGTCAATCGACTCGACCCCGCCATGCTTTACCACACAGAGGTGGTTGCGGCGCTCAACCCACTCACGTTGCGCGGCCTTGAGGAGCACCCCTTGTTCATGGTTAATCAGCTTCATCAAGGCGCGGTAATAAATAGTCAGAGAGTTATCAACCTGCGAAAAAATCTCGTTCTTACAGTACAGCTCATCGACTACGTTGTTGATCTTGTCACAGTAGGCCGCAGTTACCGCAGTGGGTGCCGCTCCACCAAAAACAAAAATAGCCAGAAAACCGTAGCGTCTTATTCTATGTATACGCATCACCACCCTCTCTACTATTTTGCTTCCTGCCTGGCCAGTCGATCGGTGAAGGTCTGCGCGCAGGCCTTCACCGACTTCTGTAGCGGGTCGGTGACCTCCGCCAGCGGTGACGGTATCAGGTAATTGATCTTGGCCACTAAGGACTGCATCGCCTCGCGCGACACCTCACCCGGCTTCGCCGCCTGATACTGGTCACACACCTTTTGATATTGCGTCAGGTCCACCCCGCCGGTCTTGAAACCGTCGCTGGAGAGAAAATAAAACGCCAGGCCGATGATGGCAAGGAGGGCGACGGGGTAGTAGTTTGTTTTTGAATTCATAGTCTCATCACATCTATATCTAGATTCACGCTGTAGGTTGGACTGAACCCGTGAAGTCCAACAATTCCAAATCATCATAGCCCCGCAGGTTGGTGCTGAGCCTGCGAAACCCCACAAACATATATCCCTATCCGTAGGTTGGGCTGACGAAGGAAGCCCAACGTTCACCGCTCGCCATAATCACTGGCTTCGACTT
>JAHEDA010000156.1 GCA_024641445.1 Gammaproteobacteria bacterium | reverse complement strand
ACGCTGTCGATGCCCCAAATTGGCATCGTCGGGAGTCGCAGCGCCAGCCACACTGGGCAGGAAAATGCCCGCGCCTTTGCGGCTGAGTTGAGCCAGTCCGGCCTTGCCGTGACCAGCGGGATGGCCTTGGGAATCGATGCGGCGGCACACGAGGGTGCGCTCGCCGTGGGTGGTCGGACCCTTGCGGTGATGGGCACGGGCATCGATCGTGTGTACCCGGCGCGGCATCGACAACTGGCCCACCGTATCGCAGAACAGGGTGCCTTGATCTCGGAGTTTCCACTGACTACACCGCCACTACCGGGGCACTTTCCGCGCCGGAATCGCCTCATCAGTGGCTTGAGCCTGGGTGTGTTAGTAGTCGAGGCCAGCCTGCAAAGTGGTTCCTTGATCACGGCACAGCAGGCGCTGGAACAGAATCGCGAGGTCTTCGCTATCCCTGGCTCGATTCACGATAGTCGAGCCAAAGGCAGCCATGCGTTAATCCGCCAGGGTGCAAAGTTGGTGGAGACCGCGGCGGATATTCTGGAGGAATTATCCTGGAGTGGGTCGCTGTTGACCGCTATCACTCAGACCAAAACAGTGCCTGCACTGGATGATTCGCAGTGGCGGGTGCTTGAAGCTGTCGCGTTTGCCCCCACAACCGTGGACACCGTGGTCGAGCGCTGCGGATTGACGCCGGAGGCAGTTTGCTCCATCCTCTTGGTATTGGAATTGCACGGTTTGGTGGTAGCGGCACCTGGGGCCTGTTATCAGCGAACCGCCAGTGAGGTAGGTGATGAAAGAAAACGTACTCGACGTGTTGATGTATCTCTTTGAAAACTATATGAATGACGATATAGAATTCGACGCGAATGAGGAATCCCTACGCTCCGAGTTGGTCAATGCCGGTTTTCGCCAGGGTGAGATCAGCAAGGCCTTCAGTTGGCTGGAGGGTCTGGCCTCACTACAGGACCGCCCATCTGAATTGCCCCCTACGACTGCCCGTGCGATCCGTGTTTACACCGAGCGTGAGTGTGAGCGACTCGACCTCGACTGCCGTGGTTTCCTCATGTTTCTGGAGCAGACCGGTGTACTGGGGCACACCACACGTGAGATGGTCATCGACCGTGTGATGGCCTTGGAGAGCGAGGAGATCGACCTCGAACACCTCAAGTGGGTGACCCTGATGGTATTGTTCAATCAGCCCGGACACGAGGCTGCGTATGCCTGGATGGAAGATTTTATGTTCGAGGAGAATGCAGGCGTAGTGCACTGATTTGCGTGAAGTTGTTTCACAAAATGGACTGTGCCCGCGCCGTGCGGGCATTTGCTTTTTTATGGAAAGGTATTATTAGTTAGCAACATGGCAAAAAATCTCGTTATCGTTGAATCACCGGCCAAGGCCAAGACCATCAAGAAATACCTGGGTAAGGATTTCGAGGTGTTGGCGTCCTATGGCCATGTCCGTGACCTGTTACCTAAGGAAGGTGCGGTTGACCCGGCGAATGACTTCGCCATGAAATATCGGCTAATTGAAAAAAACGAAAAGCATGTCGATGCCATCATTAAGGCGATGAAGAAGGCCGATACCCTGTATCTGGCGACTGATCCGGATCGTGAGGGTGAGGCCATCTCCTGGCACCTGTATGAGATCCTCAATGATCGTGGCGCACTGAAAGACAAAACGATAGGTCGAGTCTCTTTCCACGAGATCACCAAGCGCGCCATCAATGAGGCCATCACCCGCCCGCAAGAACTCTCCATCGACTTGATCAATGCACAGCTTGCACGCCGTGCACTGGATTATTTGGTGGGCTTTAATCTTTCGCCCTTACTGTGGAAGAAGATCCGCCGTGGCCTCTCGGCGGGGCGGGTGCAGAGTCCCGCCCTGCGCCTGATCGTTGAACGCGAAGAGGATATCGAAAAATTTATTGCGCGTGAGTATTGGACGATCGAGGCCGAGGCCGACAGCAAGGGTCAGAGTTTCACGGCCAAACTGACTCAGTTACAGGGTGAGAAGGTCGAACAATTCACCATAAACGATGAAACAAAGGCGAAAGATGCCGAGACGGTTTTGAGCACCGCTGCCAAGGGCAAGTTGCTCATTACCAAGGTCGACAAGAAACAACGCAAGCGCAATCCCTCTGCACCGTTTACCACCTCCACCATGCAACAGGAGGCCTCGCGTAAACTGGGTTTCACTGCGCGCAAGACCATGACCGTAGCGCAACAGTTGTATGAAGGTATCGACATCGGTGGTGAAACCGTCGGTCTGATCACCTACATGCGTACCGACTCCGTCAATCTGGCGAACGAGGCCATTGAGGAGATGCGAAAATTTATCGGCGAGAAGTATGGTGTGAACAATCTGCCGGAGGAGCCGCGTCTCTACAAGACCAAATCCAAGAATGCACAAGAGGCGCACGAGGCCATCCGACCCACCTCGGTGTATCACGAACCCAGTGCAATTAAGGCCCATCTATCCAAAGATCAGCAACGCCTGTATGACCTGATCTGGAAGCGCACCATCGCCTGCCAGATGATTCACGCCACGCTCGATACCGTTTCCATTGACCTTGCCTGCGGTCCACAGCACAGCTTTCGCGCCAGCGGCTCGACCATCCGCCAATGGTTCGACCCTGGTCACCCCGGGATTCATCGCCGTCTATACCGAGGGTCGTGATGACAACTCGCCCGATGAAGACGATGAAAAAATGTTGCCGCCATTGAATGAGGGCGACAAGGTTACGCTATTGCAAATCAAACCCGAGCAACACTTCACGGAACCGCCGCCGCGCTACAGCGAGGCGACGCTGGTCAAGGCGTTAGAAGAATTCGGTATCGGTCGCCCCTCTACCTATGCCTCGATCATCTCGACCCTGCAGAACCGTGAATATGTCGAGATGGACAAGAAGCGCTTCATCCCTACCGATGTTGGGCGCGTCGTCAACAAATTTCTGACCGAGCACTTCACCCAGTATGTTGACTATGACTTCACTGCGAATATGGAGGATCAGCTTGATGCGATCTCTCGCGGTGAGTTGGAGTGGGTGCCGATGATGAAGAAATTCTGGCAGCCCTTTAAAGAGCTGGTGGTGGACAAGGAGGCCAATGTCGATCGCCGTGACGTTACTCACGAGGCAATGGATGAGGCCTGTCCCAAGTGCGGCAAACCGCTCTCGATTCGTCTCGGTCGACGTGGGCGTTTCATTGGGTGTACCGCTTACCCTGAGTGTGATTACACCCGCAATGTGAATGAGTCTGCCGATGCTACGCCTGAGGTCATTGAAGGTCGCAAGTGCCCGGAGTGTAGCTCGGACCTGATTGTACGCCACGGAAAATATGGCAAGTTTATCGGTTGCTCCGGCTATCCCAACTGCAAGTACATCGAACCGCTGGAGAAACCCGAGGATACCGGGGTGGTCTGTCCTGAGTGTAAACAAGGCAGTATGCTCAAGCGCAAATCACGTCGCGGTAAAATATTCTTTTCCTGTTCACGCTACCCTGATTGTAGTTATGCGGTGTGGAATGAGCCGGTGAACCAGAAGTGCCCGGACTGTGGTTGGCCGATGTTGACACTCAAGACCACCAAGCGCAGTGGCACCCAGAAGGTGTGTCCACAGGCAGATTGCAAATTCGTCGAGGATGTCGAGGAAGACGACGAGACAGAGGCCAGCACCTAATCTTTAGCCGGTAACGCCGGAATTCCACATGCCAGTAGCTCAATCTGTACTCGATACCGCAGTGGCAAATTTGCGCACGGGCGGCATTATCGCCTACCCCACCGAGGCTGTATTTGGCCTCGGGTGTGACCCCGATAATCACCAAGCCTTGCAACGCCTGCTGGCGCTGAAACAGCGTCAGGCCGAGAAGGGGCTTATCCTAATTGCCGCAAGCCTTTCGCAATTGCAACCCTATCTTGCCGATCTCGCCATTGAGCAACAGCAACTTGCGATGACTACCTGGCCTGGCCCAGTAACGTGGCTGTGGCCAGCGCGTGACAGTATCGCCCCCCTGTTGCATGGCATGCATAATACCCTCGCCGTGCGTGTGACCGCACACCCCATTGCCAGTGCAATCTGTATCGCCTTCGGCAAGCCACTGGTCTCTACCAGCGCAAATCTTGCGGGTGAGTCGCCAGTTCGTGATGCGGCGGGGGTGCGACGAGTCTTTGCCGACAAGATTGACTACATTGTTGAGGGTAGTGTTGGTGAGCGTGACCGCCCCACTGAAATACGTGATGCACTGACCGGTGCTATCATTCGCCCGGGGTAACAGAGGAGTCAGAGAGTGAGCAAGCCCGATCTGGACCAAGTCAAAGATTATCTGCTCGGACTACAGGACCGTATCTGCGCCGCCTTAGCCGAAGAGGATGCTGGCGATGGATTTGCTCAGGATGCCTGGCAGCGTGAGGGCGGTGGTGGTGGTCGCTCAAGGGTGATGGAAGAGGGCAAATTATTTGAGAAGGCCGGGGTAAATTTCTCTCACGTTTATGGTGAAGGCATGCCTCCTTCAGCCACGGCGCATCGCCCCGAGCTTGCGGGACGGAGTTATCATGCTCTGGGTGTTTCGCTGGTGATCCATCCACGTAACCCTTACATACCAACCTCGCATGCCAATGTGCGGTTCTTTATCGCAGAGAAAGACGGTGTTGATCCGGTGTGGTGGTTTGGCGGTGGTTTCGACCTTACCCCCTATTACGGTTTCGAAGAGGATGTCGTGCACTGGCATCAGACCGCAAAACTGGCCTGTGACCCATTTGGTAAAGACATCTATCCCCGTTATAAAAAATGGTGTGATGACTATTTCTATTTGAAACACCGTAACGAGCCACGCGGCATTGGTGGTCTGTTCTTCGATGACCTGCACGAGTGGGGTTTTGAAAAGTCATTTGCCTTTATGCAGAGTGTGGGTGATCACTATATCCCTGCCTATCGCCCCATTGTACAACGGCGCAAGGCCACGCCCTATGGTGAGCGCGAGCGCGATTTTCAGCTGTATCGACGCGGCCGTTACGTAGAGTTCAACCTGGTATTCGATCGGGGTACCTTATTTGGCCTGCAAACCGGTGGTCGGACAGAGTCAATTTTAATGTCACTCCCGCCGTTGGTGAAATGGCGCTATGATTGGTCGCCTGAAGAGGGTAGTCAGGAAGCGCTGCTCTATAGAAACTTTCTGATTAGTAAGGATTGGCTCGGGGAACCGAATTAAGGTTGTCACAGGGCGAAATCTACTATGGAGTCATGTCTATGAAGATCAAGATTATTGGGATTGTCGCAGGTATCGTGTTTAGTGCAAGCGCTTCAGCGCTTGAGATAACGCCGATTTTCAATTTGGGGTACGACTTTGGTGGGGAGGATTTGTTAATAGTCCACTCTTACTATGGTACAGACAAGATTACCTCGGGCAGCGGTTATATGCTGAATGGTGGTGTCAGCCTGTGGTTGGATGATGATTCGGCTATCCAGATTACCGCGGGTTACAAAGATGACTCACAGACCTACTCGAATGGTAGCACGGGGTTTTCCCGTATCCCGTTTGATGCCTTGTACGTCACCAGGCTGGATCGACAGATCAGGTTAGGTGTGGGTATGACCTATCATATGTCTCCAACCCTGGAGTGTAATATTTCTGGTGTGTGTAGCGGTTCACTCAGTGCCAATAGTGCCACCGGGTTCATTGGTGAGATTGACCTGGGGACACCTCGCCTCGGTACGGATCATGAGGTCTTTTATGGTCTGCGCTACACCAATATCAGTTATCAGTTTTCGACTGCCAAGGTAGATGGCAGTAGCTTTGGCTTCATCATGGGGTTTGCCTTCCACTAACCTGACAGAAGTCTTTTAATCTGATGGGGTCTTTCTGACGCCATCATTGTCGTGTCGGCGGTTGCCCTCGCTACACTAGCGCTGTCATTATTGACCATTCGGTAAGCGAGCGTGTATGCGCGACTACGATACCATCCCCTATGAGAGTCTCCC
>JAHEDA010000155.1 GCA_024641445.1 Gammaproteobacteria bacterium | reverse complement strand
CATGGCATCGAACAATACCGAGAGCGTCCAGTGCACCTCTTCACCGCCTCCGGCAAAGACGATGTCCTGTTTACTCATTTGGATCAGCTCGGCACCGTGACCCACGCAGTGGGCGCTGGTCGAGCAGGCCGAGGTTATCGAATAGTTAACACCCTTAATCTTGAACGGGGTCGCCAGACAGGCAGAGTTGGTACTGGACATGGAGCGGGTCACCATATAGGGGCCAACACGCTTGAGACCCTTGCTACGCAGAATGTCTGCGGCATCGACAATATTGGAGGTCGAGGGGCCACCCGAGCCGACCACCAGGCCCGAACGGGGATTCGAGACGTCACCCTCTTCGAGGCCCGCATCCGCAATTGCCTGTTGCATGGCCAAATAGTTGAAGGCTGCGCCATCCCCCATGAAGCGTTTTAGCTTACGATCGATCATCTCATCGAGATTCAGGCGAATCGGGCCATGGACGTGGGAGCGAAAACCGAGATCGGCATACTCCTGAGAAAATTCAATACCCGAACGACCCGCCCGCAGGCTCGCCACAACCTCCTGCTTGTTATTACCGATACTGGATACGATGCCCAATCCGGTGACGACTACACGCCGTAATGTCATGCAATAAACCCCTTAAAACCCGTCAGTCGAGCTAAACAATCCAACGCGAAGGTCTTTGGCATGGTAAATCTCCTTACCATCCACCTCCAAACGTGCGTCTGCGATGCCCATAAAGAGCTTGCGCATAATGACCCGCTTGAGGTCGATACGATAGCGCACCAGCCTGTTCGCCGGGGTCACCTGACCGCTGAACTTGACCTCCCCTGAGCCCAGGGCGCGGCCATGTCCGGGCCCACCAAGCCAGCCCAGATAAAATCCAACCAGCTGCCACATGGCATCCAGACCCAAACAACCCGGCATCACCGGGTCGCCCTCAAAATGGCAACCGAAGAACCATAAGTCAGGGGTAATATCCAGCTCGGCAATGATCTCACCCTTACCAAATAAACCACCCTCCTCACTCAGTTTTGTGATGCGGTTAAACATCAGCATGGGGGGTAGTGGCAGCTGGGCATTGCCCGCGCCAAACAGGCGACCATGCCCGCACTCCAATAATTCCTCGTAGGTATAGCTCGGCTTCTTATCGAATAGATGTGGACTGGCGGCAGAAATTACACTCATTGAGATCTCACTCTGAATTGCTCTGGGGAGCCCTAATGGGTGCCCTCGACTAAATTAGGACGGCTATTGTACCCCGGTCGCGGTGGGCGAAAAAGGCGCAAAGACAATGAATTAGGCCCTGTAGAAGGCCCTCTGGCTAATCTTCATCGCCACCCGTACGCTCGGCGCGGTGGAATCCGCGCTTGGAGGATGCAATAAAATCGGCTAGTCGGGTTATGTGCTCCCCACCTTGCGCCCGCAGACCCGTAATAATATCCTGCAGAGGCAGGCCTGAACGAAAGATCAGCCGATAGGCCTGTTTAATTCCCAGGATATCCTCGCGTGAAAACCCATTTCGCTTGAGACCTACCCGATTGAGGCCACGTACCCGCCCCGGTAAACCGTCCAGCATCACAAAGGGCAACACGTCCTGAGTCACTTTGCAGTTACCACCGATCATGGCAAAACGTCCAATCCTGACAAACTGGTGCACCATCACCCCACCCGAGAGAAACGCGCGATCATCTATATGGACATGCCCGCCGATTCCGGTACAGGGGGCGATTACAACATTATTACCCAGCTTACAATCGTGACCGATGTGGGCCAGGTTCATCATAAAAATATTGTTACCCAATACCGTGGACTGCTCTACCTTGCTCGCTCGATGAATCGTCACACTCTCCCGCAAGACATTGTCGTTGCCAATCTCAACAAACGAACGCATGGGCTTGTAACCGATATCCTGGGGAATCCCTCCAATTACAGCATGCTCGTATACCCTATTATTGTTACCAAAACGTGACCCGGATTTGAGCACGACATGAGCCGCAATCTCATTCCCATTTCCCAACACCACATCGTCTTCGACGATAGCGAAGGGGCCCACCACATTATTTTCTCCCAGCTCAGCCCGGTGGGAGACGATTGCAGTGGGGTGAATTGAATTCGGCATAGATTCCTCGTTTGCTTGCTGCGCGTGCAGTCTTGCTATTTTGGACGGTAGCCCGCAGGTCGAATGGCCACGGTGTTGCTTACTTTAGTACACAACACCCCATCCTGCCGATAGTAACCAAACAGAAATGTAGGTGTGCTGCGCCCCTTTTTGGCGAGGTCGTTGGCAATCTCGGCCTCAAGTGTGGCATCGAAATCAAAGCGTAACTCCAGGTCACTATTTCCAGGGGACTGAAAGTCCAGGATCAGGGAACGCGTCCAAACCGCATGGCCGGGAAACACCTGATTACAGGCCAGGGCCGCAATGGGGTCCGCCAGGGAGGCCTGATAGCCACCAAACATGCCATTACCCATGTTGCGAGAGATAAAATTCAATGGTAGTCGTATTCGAAGATGGCGCCAATCGCTATCGAGTTGCAGTACCTTTATTCGCATAAACCAGAAGGGGGGATACAACTCCAAACCTCGCCGTGGCGTCAGGAACGGGATGCGTCGCATCATGCGCAGAATATTCATCGCCATCGTTGATAACCCTAAGAGTTGCTGGTGTTAGTGTATCGGTTTTTCACGTAGCATGGTTTAAACCGTATAACCACTATCCACTCCCCATGTTTAATTTTGATAATAGTTACGCCCGCTTACCTGAAGATTTTTATAGCCCTGTTACGCCAACCCCCTTCACCGAGGGCCATTTCCCGATCTGTTTTAATCATCACGTCGCCAGGTTATTGGACCTGAATGTTGACCAACACGACCCAGCCGAATTGACCCACGCCCTCACTGGCGTAACCGAACTCCCGGGCAGTCAGCCAGTGGCCATGCTCTATGCCGGTCATCAGTTTGGCTCGTATGTATCACAATTGGGAGACGGTCGAGCCATCCTGCTTGGACAGGTTAGAAATCAACAAAATCAATTGTGGGACCTGCACTTGAAAGGGGCAGGTGTAACGCCCTATTCGCGCAGTGGCGATGGACGTGCGGTCCTGCGCTCAAGTATCCGTGAATACCTCTGCGGTGAGGCCATGCACGCCTTAGGCATTCCAAGCACCCGCAGCCTCTGCCTGATAGGGACGCATGGCCAGGTTGAACGCGAAGAGACGGAGCCCGGTGCGATGCTCGTTCGTGTCGCCCCTTCACACATACGTTTTGGTAGCTTTGAAAGTTTTTTCTATCGCAAACAATTTGATGAAATTAAACTACTTGCTGATTATGTCATCCGGCATCATTTCCCTGAACTCCATCAGAAAAAAACGCCTTATATAGCATTATTACAAGCCGTTATCGCGCGCACCGCAAAACTGATAGCGCAGTGGCAATCCGTGGGTTTTGCCCACGGCGTCATGAATACCGACAATATGTCGATTCTTGGTATTACACTGGACTATGGACCGTTTGGCTTTCTCGATGACTATGACCCGGGGTTTGTTTGCAACCACTCGGACTTTCAGGGACGCTATGCCTTTGGACAACAACCCCAGATTGCCCATTGGAATCTGGCCTGCCTGACTCAGGCCTTACTACCGCTGCTAGAGTTTGAAGAGGCCAGGGTCTGTCTGGAACAATTTCCAAAGCTGTTCGCACACGAGTTTCTCGAACTCATGCGGCACAAGCTTGGGTTGCAACAAACCACCAGCAATGACACCAGGCTACTGGACGAACTGCTGGACCTGCTCGCAAAAAATCGCGTGGACTACACCATTTTTTTCCGTCAGTTGTCCTTTTTCAGGACTGAACCTTCATCTGATAGCAATGGTCTTCGCAACCATTTTTTGGATCGTGAAGGGTTCGACCTGTGGTCAGGGCGCTATCGTGATCGACTAATACTCGAAAATAGTAGTGATGAGGAACGAGCAGTGGCCATGCGCCAAGTCAACCCGAAATATATTTTGAGGAATTATCTGGCACAGCAGGCAATTGCTCGTGCCTACGCGGGAGATTATAGTGAGATCGAACGCCTGCAGAATCTGCTCCAAAGGCCGTTTGATGAACAAGCAGAAATGGAGCACTACGCCAACCCGCCCCCCGAATGGGCGCAATCGATAGAGGTCAGTTGCTCGTCCTAAAAATCAGTACCCGAGTGAACAAATTATCGAATGGCATTACATGCCGTAGCGCATGCGCGTACCGTGCAACAACGAAAGGGTAATCTCACTCGCCGAGACATCTTCTGGAAAATAACAGCCAGAGATACGCGCCCCATTGATGCTCGCGCCGTCGAGCTTGGCCTTACGGAAATTAACCCCGCGCAGATCGGCCTGATGAAAATAACAGTGGCTAAAATCGATTCCATCGGCGTGAATACCTCGCAGGTCAATGTGACGAAAGTCTGCATGCGTCATGTCGAGGGCATCACCAGCCTGGTGCCGCCGATTGAATTCGTCCACCCTGCCCTCACGCAGCAATAGATACAAAGGGTTGTCTTTGAAATGCGGCCTCTCGTCCATTTTATTCTCCTTCGAGCAACTGATTGACACAGTGGTGTCTCTGACCAATCTTAACGAGCCTTGGTCCGTAATCACAAGCGCTTTATTTTACCCGCAGCTGTGCCTCATATTTCTTCAGTACTACGCCCTCGCTACCACAACAGGCGGCGCTACATTTTTTGACCTTGTGCAGCTCTTCCGGGTTCCCTTCGAGATAGGCCGCCACAGGTAAATTGTCGCCGGCACAGTCACAACCCTTGTCGTCATAGACATAAACGTTGTTTAAACCAGACTCCCGTGCAATGTCATGCGCCCGCCAAAGCGAAACCGTTGGTGTCATCGGCACGTCACTGAGCTTGAAGGCGGGGAAAAACCGGGTGATATGCCAGGGGCTCTCCGCACCAAGATGTGTCCGAATCCACTCTGCAATCCCGTGCATAACGGCCGGGTCATCGTTGCGCCCAGGGATAATATTGGTGCGCGTCTCAACGTGCATACCGAGCTGTTTCGCCTTGGCGATACTCTGCAGGACCTGAGAGACCTTGGCAGGCCGACAAATCTCCTGATAGAAGGTATCGCTGGTACTCTTAATGTCCGAGCACAATACGTCCAGTACCGGGGCCAGCAGCTCCAAGGCCTCATCCGTCACAAAACTGTTTGAGACATAGACGGTATACAATCCGGCCTGTTTGGCTAGCGCCGCCACATCCAGTACATATTCCAACCACACCGCTGGTTCCGAGTAGGTAAAGGCAATCCCTTGTACTCGCTGCCGCAACGCGGCCTCGACTAATTTCTCCGGTGGCACATAGGCTGCCGTAGAGGTGCCACGAGCAAGTTCATCCAATGCCGATTCGCCCCAGGAGATATCGAGATTGTGGCACCCCCCACAGCGGAAATTACAACCATAGCTTCCCACCGACATGACTTTGGTGCCGGGCCGAAAATGCTTTACGGGTTTATCTTCGATGGCGCCAATATCAATGGCCGAGATAATCCCGTACGAGAGGTTAAAAAGGGTTCCATCGCGATTGACATGGGCCTGACAAAATCCACGCTGCCCATGTTTGATGCGGCAGCGCCAGAGACAAAGATTACAGCGAGTCGTACCATCCGGGAGTTGCTCCTGCAAACGCGTTGCTTGCAAGCGATAGGTAGCCGTCTCTCTTTGCATTGTGTTACTCACTAATATTTTCCTGCTCAGGCCGCCGCGATGGTCCACAGCGGGTCGATGACAAATCGCAGTTTTGCATGTGCCTCGCGCAGGGCCGCCTCGACACGTTGCGGAGTATCTGCCCGCGCAAACATAAAACCAAGATAGCTGTTACCCTCTGGCAGGGGGATGAGCTGGTGTCCTTCGGTGATCTGAATGTTGATCTCCTCAATACACTCAACTTGCTGTGCGGCCAGTAGCCCCTCCACTCGCTTGTAGACCCCAC
>JAHEDA010000009.1 GCA_024641445.1 Gammaproteobacteria bacterium | reverse complement strand
CATTACGGGAAGCCCTGACACCGAGATAATTCCAACTCTGATATTTGTACTTGGTGGCGTGTAAGACAGTCGATACATGCCATATCCCGTTACCAGTACGAGCGTCACGACAAGACTCACTGCCGCAGGCAGCCAGGATGCACGAACTTGCCGATGAGACCATACATAGAAAACAACCGCAGCAACCCAGTAGATAAGAAAGGTAATTCCAGACAAGCCCGTGAGTGAGGAAAGTTGGGCCAGCACTGGATTATCAATTTGAGTATTGGCGAGGGCGCCCCACGTCCCCCATGGGCTGATAGCGGCACTAAAAAACTCCAGGCTTGTCGCCGCAATGGGTAACACCAGGGTAACGCAGAAACCGGTAATACGTGCCGAGTATTTTGTGTGCAGCCAGTACGGCAGTAATGTGCTCACGCTCATCAGCACCAGAAAAATCTCGGCTATCGGCGTTGGCAGGGGGACCATGGCGCGCATGCCGACAATCGTGCCGACGGACATCAATACCCAAGTCAGCAACCACACTGGCCATTTATTGTATGCCTGTAGCAACATCAGCAGGGTTACAGGCAATGCCCATGCAAACAACCAGAGTGCCTGATTCTGAAATGACAGGATGTTTAAACCTAGAATGACGACAAGCAGAATTCCTAAACGCACACACCCCCCTTAATTTATTTTCATGTCAACACCCTCATCCTAGTCGATGAAGATTGGCCACTGACGAAGCCGTCATCGGAACTCGGGTAGGGCCACGCGTATATATTCCCAAACCACATCATTTCATGACGGTGGCATGCCCCTGACAAAGGATGGATAAAAGCGTGATAAACATCACAAAATAATGCAGGGCAATCTGGAGTTCAGACCAGATCGTTGAGTGACTATTGAACCGTCCTCCTGCCTCTCCTCCGGTGACCCGGATAGTCTTACTAACACACCTCTACAGGAATCGATCGTACCCACGATCATCGCACAACCTGGAATCTCCGGTACAATTCATCCGTTCACATTTATGGAGTTTGTCTAATGCGTAACTTAATTTCTGTACTGGCTACCATGGCAGCGATTTATACTGGCTCTGTCTTTGCCAAAAATAATGACATTGGAATTCCACGACTCGACCATATCTTTGTGATCGTCATGGAGAATCGCTCCTATCAACAGCTCATCGGCAATCCCCATGCACCCTTTATCAATGCGATGGCCCACTACGCGAATCTCGCCAGCAACTACTACGCTGTAGGACACCCCAGCCTGACAAATTATCTCGAGATCGTAGGGGGTTCTAACTTTGGTATCATCAATGACAATTTCCCAAACTGGCATCGGGCTACTCCTGGCCCCAAGCTGAACACGCCAATTTCAGGGACCGGTACAGACGCTGCCACAGCGGCTGCAAACGCCCCGTTCGGCATCACGATTCCTGCGGCCCCTTATGTAGGCCAAACGATTGCCGATCAACTCGTAGCGGTAAACAAGACTTGGAAGAGTTATCAGGAGAGCCTGCCGGCCACCGGTGCCAATAATGTCAACTATAGTGATGGCGACTTTTCCAACCTCAGTACGGTCAATCAGACCAGCGTACAAAAGTTATATGCAGTAAAACACAACCCATTCGTATACTTTACCAATGTGCAGGAAAATACCTCGCCTATCAATGGTCTGAACAATGTTGTCGGGTTTGATGGCCTCAACGGTCTGTATGCCGATCTGTCGACTGGCAAAGTGCCCAACCTCTCGTTCATCGCACCTAACCAGTGCCATGACATGCACGGCGCCGGTGGTGGCAGTGCACTCTGTGGTAGTGAAACAACGATCATTCAGATGGGTGATGCGACAGTTAAGAAATTAGTAAGCTCAATCAAAGGCTCCAGGACCTGGAAACATGGCAAGAACGCCATCGTCGTAGTATGGGATGAAAACGATTTTAGTACCGATCCAAATCAGGTTGTCACAATGGTCGAGACGAATTACGGCATACATGGCGTCACCAGCAACACACCCTATAGCCACTTCTCACTACTGAAGACTCTGGAGGCGGGATTTGATCTGCCCTGCCTGAATCATGCTTGCGACGCCAACGTAAATGTCATGGCGGATATGTTTCAGGGTAAAGATGACCGGCGTTAAGTAAATCGCTAACAAGGAAGTTCTATAGTTAGATCAAGTGGAACGACCCGCCAGAGATGGCGGGATTTTTTATGGTAACCAAATCTGGAGTGACACCGATTACTTGGGGTCATTGAGCTTTTTCTGCTCATCCCCCAACACCTGATTTAATTGCTTGACGGTATCCTCCGCCTGTTTGACCGTTTGCTGCGGGGTCGACGTCATGCCACCCGCCGTCAGCGCTGAGCTATGTAAATATGTCTTCATGATATAACCAAGAATGACAAGGGCCAGCAATATTCCGATCAGGCGCATAGATAATCTCCAGGTTCCTGTTAATTCGTATTGCGTCAGTATAGCGCATACATATTGATCTCATACGTTCGATCCTTATTTTTGTAGCGCCAACACCCTGAACACCACATCTACCGTCACGGCAATTCTGTTTAACTGGCTAGCCGCCTGCTTGCCCTCATAGCTGGCGCGGAAGTAGTGTGGTGTCATCATCAGCAGGTTCATGATCTGTGCATTTTTTTCAAGCGTGCGGGTATACGACAGGGTCGTCTCCCGACACAGCACAAAGCCGGCTGCCATGGCATTAGTGAGGTCAGGCGGTGGGGCCTTATTGACCGCGGGGTAGATAACATTTCGTAATTCCACTAAATGCTCTGGAGCGGATTCAACCAATATAATATGGCCAGTTGGTTTAAGCAGTTTTCTAAAACTCTCGTAAACCGGAAAGCCAAATAGACACAAAATGATGTCCACACTCCCCGCCAGTGCGGGAGGGTGTCGATTTGATGCAATCAACCATGTTATCTGTCTGCTGCGCCTCGCGGCGGCCACTATTGCCGGCTTGGAAATATCCAAGCCGATGAGTTCTATGCTCTGCTGGCCTGGCGCATGTTCTATGGCATGTAGCAGTTGTTCGAGATAATAACCCTCACCACACCCGGCATCCAACAGGCACTGTTTCTGGTCATTGTTAGCCGACATCACACCGAGGACAATCGCATTCAGTCCATCGGCGATTGGGGCATAGGCTCCACTATTCAGGAAGTCTGTCCGAGCAGAGACCATCTCGGCGCTATCACCAGGGTGCTTTGAGCGCTTGTGTTGCACGGGTAAGAGGTTGATGTAACCCTGCCTCGCGATGTCAAAGCTATGTCCGTTAGGACAGCTGATCTGCTTATCCCCATACGTCATTGCCAGTTCATCCAGGGGGCAGGCAATGAGGCCTGTACGAGTGATATACATAGCGCACATTAGACCAAAGCTGATAGCGGTTGACTACTCAATCTGTATCAGGCTACCCAGAGCGGATTGCATGTCATGCAGTGTTAGTGGCTCTACCACCCCTTGGGTATCCCAGTGTCCGCAGACCAGTTCCTTGACCTCGGGCTGCCTGGCGGAATGAAGACTCATAACCGTGGCGTACATGATCGTGCTTGGACCTGCGTCATCAAGCCCGATAATTCCTCCACCGATCACCCCATGCACCCGTACACCGGCCAGTTCGGCGCTGGCGAGCTTGAGGGTGTTAAGACCACCATGATAATCCTCCCACTCAATGATCTTTGTCACCGTGAAGTGATCGGCTTCGACCTGACGTGCCTGTGATGAAGGCTCTTGCAAACGCAACATGCAGTACGGTTTATAGATGTAGACAGAGTTATAGTCCTTAAACGGTGCTACCTCACCCTCGACGATGTACACATAAGAGTGCTCGACGGGGATCACCAGCGCTCGCAACAGACTCAAACGTGAACCGATGGGTAGACGCTCTTTGATCGTCGTCGGTTCATATCCCAATGAGATACCGCAGGCGGCGACCAGGCTGCTTATAAGCAGAATCAATGTGTTTCTCATACCTTCCCCCTACCGCAAGACAAGAATATCCCTAGCACACTTGCGATTGTTTACCAGTTTTTACATGACACTCTGACATACATTATTACCTACTAATATTCAAACCTCACCGCCCGCTACCAATAAAGTCCTTGGAAAGCCACTGGACTATACGTCACACTGTGTTCATGCAGACGGTTTTATATTGGCAAGTGCACGTGGTCTTGCTAAGGTTAAATGCTGTTACCGGTCCAGGAAATACTCTTTACCACTATAACTTGCCGCTTGTCTGATCTGTCAGATCAGTCGCATTCATGAGGAGAAAGACCATGAAGAATCTATTTCGCATCTTACTGTTACTCCCGTTGGCATGTATCAACATGCAGGTATTTGCCGCGGAATACACTATAAAATTCTCACACGTCGTTGCCGCGCAAACACCCAAGGGCCAGGCGGCTGATCTATTTGCCAAGCTGGTAGACGAACGCACACACGGTCGCGTCAAGGTTGAGGTCTTCCCCAACTCACAACTCTATGATGACAACAAGGTGCTTGAGGCCATGCGCCTGAGTGACAGTAAAACCACTGGCATCATGGCCGCACCCAGCCTGTCGAAATTTGTAAAATTCTCCAACACCTTACAGGCCTTCGACCTGCCTTATCTTTTTAATGATATGAACGACGTGCATAAACTGGTCGATTCCCCTCTGATGGATCGCCTCACCACCGGCCTCGATAAGAAGGGTCTGCACGCCCTCACCGTCTGGGACAATGGCATGAAGGTATTTTCTATCAATGGTAAAAAACCCTTGCGCCGCACACCGGCTGATTTCAAGGGGAAGAAATTCCGCATCCAATCCTCGAAGATCGCCGGCTCGATGATCGAACACCTGGGTGGCACACCTCAATCCTTGCCCTTCAAGGAGGTCTACACCGCGCTCAGCCAAGGTGTAGTTGATGGCCAGGAAAACACCTGGTCGAATATCCACTCGAAGAAATTCCACGAGGTCCAGAGTTATATCTCTGTCTCGAATCACTCCTACCTCGGCTACCTGGTGGTGGTGAGCGACGAATTCTGGAAAAACCTCCCCGCAGATATACGCGCCGCCGTCGCCAGTGCCCTCAAAGATGCCACCAAGGCCAATCGCGAGTACGCCATAATCGCTGACAAGGCCGACCGTAAGAAGGTAGAAGAGGACAAACACGCCAAGGTCGTCGAGCTATCCAAGTCCGAACGCGCCGCCTGGCGCAAGGCCACGGCACCCGTCTGGAAGGAATTCCGTGATGAGATTGGTGGTGATGTCATTGATGACCTGAACAAGTTGCTAGGGCGAAAGTAATTTCGAGGTCATTCAAAATCGACTAGACTTTGGATTCCTGAAAAAGGTGAGCCCATCATTCCTCAAATCGGCTCGTCAAAATAACAGAAATCAGCCTGAATGGAATATATGTATGAGGGGACGGTAACAGCGTCCCCTCTCAACCTAAGCAGAATGCTTTATGTACACGCTGAATCGTTACATCGATCTCTTCGAAAAATACAGCATCACGATGCTGTTCGCAGTTGCAACACTAATACTCTTCATTAATGTCGTACTCCGATACTTCTTCAACACCGGGCTGCCCTGGGCCCTGGAACTCGTACAGTATCTGTTCGCCTGGGTTGTGCTGATTGGAGCAGCACATGGGGTCAAGGCAGGCATACACCTCGGCATCGACATCTTGCTGGAGAAAATGCCCACGCCATTGCGCAGGGCAGCACTCATCCTTGCTGTCCTGAGTTCCATCCTGTTTGTTGCCATTGTCGACTATTATGCCTTTGTCTACACACACAAGATTTATCAATGGGGTGATCTGACCCAGGACCTACAAATCCCGCAATGGATCCCCTATCTCTCCATCCCGGTCGGTCTGTCACTGATGCTGTATCATTTTCTAATAGTGGGCTGGGAGGTTATTACCCATCAACGCGAACACATCCACGCGAATGAGGCGAGTAGCGCCATCAAGGCGATGGAAGTATGACGATTATCCTGCTCTTTCTTGGCCTGTTACTCCTGCTTGTGATTGGCGCCCCTATTGCTATTAGCCTGGGCCTCAGTAGCCTTGGTTATGTGATGCTGGCAACCGATGACTCACCAACTGTCATCGCACAGAAACTCTTCTCTACCATGGAACACACCACTCTGTTGGCGATTCCATTTTTCATTTTATCATCACATTTCCTTACTACCGGTGGCGTCTCCAAACGGTTGATAGAATTTGCCAAGTCACTGGTTGGCTGGATGCCGGGTGGGCTGGCGATGGCCGGCGTCATCTCCTGTATGTTGTTTGCGGCCATCTCAGGTTCGTCGCCTGCAACGGTAGTCGCCATAGGCTCGATTCTAATCCCAGGCATGATTGAGGCAGGCTATGATAAACGCTTTGCAGTTGGCGTCATCGCCACTGCGGGCAGCATGGGTATCCTGATTCCACCCTCGATTCCAATGATTGTCTATGCCGATGCGGTGGAAGAATCGGTCGGTAAAATGTTTATCGCCGGAATCCTGCCTGGCGTTCTCATGGGTATACTGTTGCTCCTGGCCACCTGGATCACAGCTTGTCGCCTCAAGATGCCCAAGGACGAATGGAAGGGTTTCCGCCACATCGTCAAGACTTTCCGTAATGCATTCTCAGGCCTATTACTGATTGCCATTGTTGTTGGCGGCATTTATGGCGGCGTCTTCACCCCTACCGAGGCAGCTGCAGTAGCGGCGGTTTACTCTGCCTTCATTGCACTCGTCGTACACCAAGATATGGGTTTAAAGGATGCACCAAAGGTCATGCTGGACTCAGCAAAGATGACCTCGGTACTCATGTTCATCATTGCCTGCGCGATCATCTTCGCCCATGTATTGACTGAACAACAGGTCCCGCAGAATCTCTCTCAAGCGGTGATACAACAGAACCTCAGTCCGAATATGTTTTTGCTAATGGTAAATATCATACTCTGGTTTGCCGGTGATTTTATGGAACCATCTTCCATACTGCTAATCCTGGCACCTCTCTTCCACCCCATTGCGCTCAAATTGGGGATCGATCCGATACACCTCGGAATCATCATGACTACCAATATGGAGGTCGGCATGATCACCCCACCGGTCGGCCTGAACCTGTATGTCGCGGCGAGTCTCACCGGTATGTCATTGGGACAAGTCACCCGTGCGGCGCTACCCTGGATGGCGGTTCTGATCATTGCATTACTGCTCATCACCTATATTCCCTGGTTTAGCCTGTACCTCATCCATCTGCTGTATTAAGCAGTCCGTTACTCGGTCACCCTCGTAACAAGAGGACCCCAATAATAATTAACAAGAGTATTGATACCCCCTTCCAAAAGGCGGCTGGATTACGCTCAATCAGAGGTGTTCTGGCCTTATTTAAAAACGCCTTGTTGGGGAGTCGCAGATCAAACAAAAACTCCGAGATATCCTCGTAACGCTTTTGCGGCAACGGGTGTAAAGCCTTGCGCAGCGCCTCATCAACCCACACCGGGATATCCCGGCGACTATTGAGAAGCGAGTCATAGCGTAAATCTCTCTGCGCGGCCCTGGTCCTGGCCTTTGGCACCTGAGTACCATAAGGCAACTGGCCAGTTAGCATTTGGTAGGTAATCACGGCCAGGGAAAACATGTCTGAGCGCGAGGTCCCGGTCTCACCCAAATAATATTCTGGTGCAGAATACTGCTCCGTCCCCAATAGTTCTGTTTGGGCAATCGGCGTCGATATTTCCATAAGACCCGCGACACGCGTCGAACCAAAATCAATGATCTTTAGCGTCCCCGTGGTATCAATAATAATATTCTCTGGTCGTAAGTCCTGGTGCAACATATCCATTCGGTGGAAGGCACGCAGCCCCTTGGCTATTTGCTCAATAATTCCACGCACGGTCTCTAGATCAGGCTTTACGTGGTCAAGCATCCACTGCCGTAAGGTCTGCCCCTCAACGTACTCAAAGGCAACATAGAGAAAGTTTCGTGGGCGTGTCTGCACACAGGGTTTTAATACATGAGGACTGTCGATACGTCGGGCGATCCACTCCTCTAACAGAAATCTTTCCAGATAGGCAGGGTCACCTTGTAAATCTATGGATGGGGTTTTGATAATAATCGAGGTATTCGTCTCGGGGTCCGTGGCCAAATACACATGGCTTCTACTGCTGGCATGTACCTCTCGAATGATCTTATAACCATCGAAGTTTGACCTTGCATTCAGTATTGGCGGGAAGGGTAAATCACTGAGCTGCTGTAGTATATCATTGGCATTTTTTTCAGGGAGAGCATCAATCCTGACGACCTGTACACTAAGGTTATCGGTACTACCCTGTGCATAGGCAGCATCGACGAGCAGCCTCGCCGCCATATCTATGTCGTGGGCATACTTACGGACTGTAGCGGTAGTAAACTGCGGAGTGAGATGCTCATAGACACCATCTGTCGCAAGTAGAAAGATATCACCCTCAAGCATTGGCACGGCCTTGTAGTCAAACTCAATGTGTGGGCTAACGCCGAGTGCTCGGCTGAGGTAACTCTTATCTGGAGAGACCCAGACTCGATGGTCGGTGGTTAACTGTTCGAGCGTTTCTGCGCGGAGGCGATATACTCTTGCATCACCAAGGTGGAAGATATGAGCCGTTGTTGACTTAATCACCAGGGCACTAAAGGTACAAACATATCCTCTGTCTTTGTTATAGCGGTGTTGGCTATTCATGGTCTGTGAGTACAGCCAGGAGTTTGTAGCCATAAGCACACGTTGGCATGATTTCATTACTGACCAGGCATCCGAGGTGCAGTAATAATCCTGCAAAAAGCTGCTCACCGCCGTTTGGCTGGCCACCTGCCCAACATCACTGCTACTGATACCATCCGCCAGTGCAATGGCAATACCTTTGGAACTCAGCTGCGGTTCTGCTGGCGTGCAGACCCCATAATAATCCTGATTGATGTCCTTGCGGCCCTTGTCCGTATGCTGCCCAATCGTGATTTTTAATTTGTTCGGCATATTCTAATAAAATCTCAGCCCTGATTAGGGCTGATATCTTGTATACCTTCTAGAGCCCCACTTACTTACTATATAGCACGATTTGGACTCGTTTTTACATGCGTAAGATACAGAGGAAGACCCACTAGAAATAGTCCACCCACCAGATTACCTAAGACGGTCGGGATCTCGTTCCAGATAAAATAATCGGCGATGGTAAACCCACCACCCATAATCATTGAAAATGGGAAGAGGAACATATTCACAATTGAGTGTTCAAAACCCATAAAGAAGAACAGCATTACCGGCATCCACATGGCCATCATCTTGCCGCTGGCAGAGGAAGAAATCATTGCGCCGACAACCCCCATAGAGACCATCCAGTTACATAACATGCCCCGGATAAAAATAGTAAACCATCCTTCCACACCATGTGATTTGTATCCCAGTGTTCTGGATTCTCCAATATGCCCAACTTTAGCAGCAATCTCGCCCCCATCAACGGTATACCCATAGGTCAGGATAAACGACATCATAAAGGCGACTGAGAGTGCCCCGGCAAAGTTTCCGATAAACACAAGCCCCCAGTTGCGCAGCACCTGATTGACCGTAACGCCAGCTCTTTTATCGAGCAGAGCAAGTGGTACCAGGGTGAACACACCGGTGAGGAGGTCAAACTTCATTAAATACAACATAATGAAGCCCACCGGGAACAGAATCGCCCCGGTGAGTGGAGAGCCGGTATTTACCGCAACCGTGATGGCAAAAACAGCCGCAAGCGCCAGGATTGCACCCGCCATAAAGGCCCGGATCAAAGTATCTTTAGTCGACATATAGACTTTGGATTCACCTGAATCGACCATTTTTGTAACGAACTCAGTTGGTTCTAGATAAGACATTATTTTCTCCCGTTTCCAGTTCTTTAACGTGACGTTTAGTAACTCTTCCTTAACTATGCCCTAGGCAACAACTGTGCCCACCTGGCAATTATTGATAAGCTACTGTTATGTATAATAATTGACTGACATTCAAAATACCGACATCTCGAATATCATGCGAACTGCACCGGTCAAGTGCGACATAACACCACATTGGTGCATTTGTGCGATCGCTAATAACTCTTATAGGGCAGAAATTTCCCACTCATTACGATCTTCACACGATCACCTTTAGGGTCTGGCTCCCGTTGTAGATCCATACTGAAGTCGATTGCACTCATAATCCCATCACCGAATTCTTCATGTATCAGCGCCTTAAACGTAGTACCATAGACATTGACTAATTCATAGAATCGATAAATCAGAGGGTCAGTTGGGATGGCTGTTGGCAGAGATCCTTTGTAGGGTACTACTTGCAACTGTACGACGGCATCCTCTGGCAAATCCAGCATGGCACCAACCTTGGACGCCTGTTGTGCAGTTAACGTCATCTGTCCAAGCAATGCGGCTGTGGTCCATTCCTTGCTCATACCAGTGGCCTCTGCGAGGCTTGACCATGTCAATTTCTTACGCTGCTTTTGCAAAATGATAAGTTCAGTTGTCTCATTGCGCGTCATTTCAGGCTCCTTAAAGGTAGTAGTGGGTATTTGTCATAAATGGAAAAATATTATTCATAACCTCGCATGTGATTGCTTACACCAAGACCTTTCAGCAACATATATGCCAGATAATCACAGTGGGGCAACTACTTAGCAGCAATCACCAGTGGTCTGCTTTCAGGTAAGTGATTCAATAACTTGGCAGCCATCATGCACTCAAGCCAGCGCTAAAACTATTCTTGACGAGAACTTCTGGGTATTTTTATAGCGAGAAGATCACCCTCACGCACAAATTTAGTGCGCAACGTTCATTGAATTGTAGCTTAGGGTGAATTCGCAAAGTTGGCGGGGAATAACACGAGTCGCGGAGAGATGTTATCAATAACATCCCTCCGCCGTCTCAACTTCCTAAATGGATGTGAAATTTATCCCGCATCAACGTACTGATACGGCAGTATTAGATGACATCGAAATACCCTCCATATTTAATGATGAGTGCATCATCTTCTTGTTGCCGCACGCGACAAAAACCAACATGGTGGCTAGAATTAACACAACTTTGACCTTCATAAAACCTCCTGAATTATTGTAAGAGTCTATGATTATTCAGCAGCTAGGTTCTCAATTGCCAAATACTCATATCGGAGGCTACATAATAATAATCACAAAACAATCACTGCACTATCACAAAATTTAACGACTTGATCAGCGACACATCCCTGCCCCTCACCTGGTCAAATTGGCATTTTTGATAGCATCAAATCAAATAGCGATCTTTTCCCGAGTTAATAGACACCAAGAAAAGCGTGCCCATCCACATCGATGGCTCATGGTCTGGCGACCATCATAGTGAGATTAGAATGAATACCCCACATTCACTCCATATATGTAATCAAACTGATTTGCGTTACTTATGATGCTTTCAGTCTCTTTTAGCTTCAGATTCATTGCACCCCAATCGAGGCCAATATAGGCATTATCTGAAATACCAAGATGGAATCCGACGCGAACCTCTCCAATTACCCCGACCTCGGTGTTCTCAGTAGAACCCGCGCGGAAGCTCATGTGAAAATAACTCGGATTCCTCTTCTCTCCCATACGAAATTGCAACACTGGCCCCACCATCCAATACAGACCACTAAGTTGCAGGCTACTGATATCAGTTAGATATATAGAGGCATTGCCAAGCTCAAGACTGACACCAAAATTAGTCGACCCATAACTGGCACCCGTCTGATACTGCACCCCATAGAAATGAATGTACTGATCCAAGCGCCGGTAGGTAGATGTACTGGAGAAGGCGATATCGGACCAACGACACTGATAATTCCCGACTGAAATATCATACAGGTAGCGAAAAAGGTACAAGGCCCAGACAAATACCACGATGGTACCAACGACCACAAAGACAACCGCCGCACTTCTATCATCTCGTCTACCCGATGAATTCATCATATCATTGGTAAAATCTATCGATACTCTTAATGCCGCCTGCCCCGGCTCTTCACCCCTGTAATCCTTGCTACCACAATCAGCATCTGGCGAGCGCACGTCAGCCTTGTCTATTTTATGAAAGTCCTGGCTTTCAGCCTGCGCCAGATGTATCGCCCTGGTCTGTTCATACCCACGCTGGCGAAGGCTCTGCTCCAACCCAGGATATTCCTTCTCACTCACATGAATGACCGAAGCATTGGGGTAGTTCTGAGTAACATCCTGTATCGTGCTCACAGAAGGAAATATACCTCCTTGCGCCAAGACCTGACTAAACGGGGACCCTACAAGACATGTGCAAAGCAGGTATGAGAGAGTTTTCTTAAACATCTATAGGCACCTGTGGTATCTATTGCTCTTCTAACTGCTGTCCAGAATTGCGGAACAGCCCCATGATATCGTAACAAGTATATCCATTTCCGAGTCATCGGCTAACCACCAAATGACTCAAAGCCGTGGCCTCCACCCGGGATTCAGTATTTCCAAAGGGCCCCTGGCGAGATACACTGCGCGCCATGAAACCACTAAGCATCTTGATACTCCTATGCCTCACCTCGGTTAGCCTTTCAGCACCCGTAGTGCCCTATATTCCGGCAAAAGATATTCGAGAAAATGCCCGCCGTGTAAACCTTCATCTCCGCTCTCGCGTCGCCCTGGTATTTGACGAGCGTGATAACGAGGTAATTTTTGAACAAAATGCCGACCAGGTGATGCCCATCGCCTCAATCAGCAAGTTAATGATGGCGATGGTCGTACTTGATGCCAAACTTCCCATGGATGAGGTCATTACCATTGACAAGAAGGATAAGGATCGAGTCAGGTATTCGCATTCACGCTTGAAAAACAAGATGCAGTTTACCCGCCATGATTTACTCCTGATCGCCCTGGCCGCCTCTGAAAATAGAGCTGCTTTGGCCTTGGGCCGTGCCTATCCCGGCGGTACCGAGCAGTTCGTCAACGACATGAACGTTAAGGCCCACTCCCTTGGTCTGGCAAAGACCCACTTTTCAGACCCTGCCGGGTTACACAACGACAATGTGTCGACTGCCTATGAACTGATGAAGATAGTGAAGGCGGCGAGCCTATATCCCGAGATTCTGAATTTTACCACCCAAAACAATGACAGCATCATCGACCTGCACAGGAAGCGTAAGGTCGTATTTAACAACACAAATCGCCTGGTGAGGGGCACCAGTTGGCCCATCTCCTTGAGCAAGACCGGTTTCACCAGCAAAGCTGGAAACTGTCTGGTAATGCAAACCCAGATTAATGCCAGGCCGGTCATTATCGTATTGCTCGAGTCGTGGGGAAAACAGACCAAATACGGTGACGCAAAACGCATAAAACAGTGGTTGACCAGAACTGAGCGGCGCTTAGCAAGAATGTAAATCGATCTTATTTTATTTACAATTGAATCGGCTATCTCGTTCCATCTTTGAATTCTGTATGAACATTGGCAATCCAGTTCAGAGTTTCAATTTGTCTGAACCACTTGGCTCAACAGCGGAAAATTACCATGACACATGCCCAACAAAGTCATTACCTCTACTACACAAATACTCCTATCCTCAGATATCAGAACAGTCTTATTAACTGAAGCCAGATAGTATAGAGCTGTATCTACTTTATAACTTTATCGGCAAGGTCATCGAGCACTGTCTTCCGGCGGCCATCCAGGCCTGTTAAATCGACACGATAATGTTTTAAATTATTTTTATTCACTAAAACCTTAACGGTATCGCCGATGGTGATTTTGTCTTTAGGGTCATTGGCGAGTAGGCCTGACTCAAAATAGATGACCTCTTGTGTTGCCGGGTTCCTCCATGATGCCTTTAAAAGGTAGAATGTGTATTTCCTCTTGATGCGACCAATTCCATCCAATTTTGCATCAACGGTTATACCAGTATCGTTCAACTCTTTCTCGCGCCTGACTGCGACATATGTATCTATAGGCATCCAAAATGATAGCAGAACAATAATTACACCCACAATTGTCGCAGCCACCCTCGGAGGCATATCTGGCATATAACTTGCGCCATAAATTATCAGACTACCGACAATCACGAATAACAGGCTTTTAATAGTCACCGCAACAATATTTGAAAAATTCCCTAAAAAAATGAACAGTAACATGCCAATTCCGACCATAGCACCCATTGCCTCAAGGCGGTACTCAGGAGGAGGGGCTAACCTGTAATACGCCATGCTAAACACGAGAACTATAAGTACAACAATCAGATTATTTTTCTTCATAAGTTCTCTCCAAATGATTATTCTATTAATATATTCTAAATTTCACCACTTAATTCAATATCGCAACCAACTTAAATAATAAGTTGAATATACGCAAATAACATTGCGATATAGATTGCCGGCATTAAATCTAACACTGAAACCATACTGACCACCTAACGTATAATTTACTAACCTGGCGTGAGCCTTCTATTTAACAGAAGACTGGCTTACCAGCCATCAACTGAACGACATACCATTTCAGCATTTCTTATTTGTTGAAATATCATTGTGCCTGAACATTTATTGTCAAACAGGCTTATATTATCAATAAGAAGTATCTCAACTATCTTGAAATTGAGACGGCCAGCCTCCGCGCCATTTATTAAAAATAAATATTTATGGATTTACTTAACTCTACTATCAGAACCTATCTTGGGTGATTCATTGACGCCTACTGATGAATCCTCCTGGTCTAAACGTAGACGGGCGGCTGGATTATGAACGCTGGCATTGAACAAATGCATGCAGTCATTAACGTCCTGCCTGACAGCTCATTATTCTGTCGCGTTCTCCAATGCCTGGATAAATACCTCCACGGGTTGCGCACCTGATATGGTGTGCTTTTCATTAATGAGGAAGAATGGAACACCACGAATGTGAAGAAGATTGGCGCGATTTTCGTCAGATCGAACCTCGGCCTTGAATTGATTACTATTGATAATAACGCGAACATCATCTTCCAAAAATCCTGCCTTTACGGCCGACAAGATGAGCGCCTCTGGTTCACCGATGGGGAGGGACTCTGTAAAGTAGTCGTGCATCAGACGCTCAACCATCTCATGGCCACGGCCAAGGCTGCTGGCATAGTGAGCAAGGCGGTGAGCATTGAAGGTATTCCCAGGGTGGGCGTGTTCTAGGTTATATGTGAGGCCTTCAAGCGCTGCAATATCACTTACATGTGCGTTCATACCTGCGGCCTGTTGCGCACTAACCCCGTATTTCCGAGAGAGCACCTGTACCAGGGTTTCAGTAAACCCAGCCGCAGCGTTAGGGTCCAGTTCAAAGCTACGCCAGATAACCTGCACATCGGTGCTGCGGTCATAGTGTGCTAATGCTGATTCAAAGCGCCGTTTCCCGATATAACACCAGGGGCAGATGAGGTCAGACCAAACTTCTATTTTCATGTTAATGTCCCAATTATTCGAAAATTGTACATACATGCTCAAATCATAACAGAAACATTTTTTGGACAAAATCTGATTTTATTTCATCGTATCCTATCCTGAATGTCGCAGGTTAGTTCTGAATGCTAGTTTCCGTTTATAATACACAAGGCAGTCTAACAAAGGATTTTTTACGAATGGGATACAAAAATGTGTGGGAACCCAAGGGGGTTTACAGAAGGTATTCTGGCCGGGTATCGGGCACGACCATCCGGAATGCCGTTGAAGAAATCGAGGCGGATTATCGTTTTGACCTGATACGTTATGTTATTAATGATTATCTGGCTGTAACAGAGACAGATGTCAAGGATATCGAGTTAAAGCTCATAGCCGCCATTGACAGCGCTGCCTCCACCTACAATCAAAGAATAAAAATTGCCCAGGTTACAACATGCCCGGACGTAACCGAAATAGTCACCTACTATGCCAATCAACTCAGGGATAACACCTACAAAACCCAGATATTCTCGACTCTGGAGGATGCACGCATCTGGGTCGAAGAATATTAGTTAATGTATCTGTACCTATCGAACCCTTGCAACCTTAACCTGGTTGCCCTATTCACACACTTCTCCTTTTATTGATGTTCATCAATTACCCAGCAGCACGGCCTCCATATACTCACACCAGCGAATAAACTGGAAACAGTATGTCTACAACCGATTTCTTACGAACAAAGTATATGGCTACTGGCCTGGCTTCGAACGATTTGAGTCCCGATCCTTATTACCAGTTCCAAAATTGGTATCAGGAAGTCCTGGCGTCTGACTTGCCTGAACCCACGGCCATGTCGCTGGCAACTGTGGACGAAAATGGTCAACCCTGGCAACGAATGGTCTTGCTCAAAGTCTATGATGTAAATGGTTTCGTCTTTTTTACGAATTATACCAGTCGCAAGGCACAACACATCACAAAAAACCCGAATATCAGCTTGCTGTTTCCCTGGCAGGCATTGGGGCGCCAGGTGAAGATCACCGGAACGGCAACAAAAATATCGACAGCGGAATCTGTTAGGTATTTTACCACGCGACCTCGCGGCAGTCAGTTGGGGGCGTGGGCATCACCTCAGAGTCAGGTAATTACTAACCGTGCCTTACTTGATACCCTGCTTGAGCAAGCAATGAATAAATTTCATCAGGGTAATATCCCTTTACCGGATTTTTGGGGCGGCTACCGGGTAACTCCTGCTACATTTGAATTCTGGCAAGCCAGAGAAAACCGCCTACATGATCGTTTTCTCTATACAAAAGATCCGGAGGGGATGTGGACATTCTCTCGGCTAGGACCGTAAATCTACATTTTTAATGCCTGTTTGCGGGCATGACACAACGCAAAGGTAGTGAGACAAAAAAGCTGGTTCCTTCACCGCGCTCACTCGTGGCACTAATATCTCCCCCCATCATATGACTAAATCGACGGGATAATACCAGACCGAGCCCGGTGCCCTGATACTTGTTGTCACTCCCACTTTCGCCCTGGAAAAACTCCTGGAACAGCCTGGATTGCTGCTCCGGAGTCATTCCTATTCCGGTATCGCTCACCGTAAACTCGACAAAATCACTACGCTGTTTCACTGTCAAACGAATTTCACCTTGGGTAGTAAATTTGCAGGCATTGGAAAGAAGATTAAACAGTATTTGACGCGTCTTGAGTTGATCTGCATACATAAGATCAATTCCGGTCTCGATCTCCAACAGAAATTGATTCCCATTTTTAGAAACCAGGGGACTGATAATGTCCGTCGTTTCATTCAGCAACGTAATCAGTGAAAATTCCGATAATTCCAGCTCCATCTTTCCAGCCTCAACCTTCGACAGGTCAAGAATATCATTTATCAAGTTCAACAGGTGTTTACCCGAGACATTAATCTTATTCACATCATTAGTCAGAGCCTGTTCGCCCATATCACCCAACTCTTCCATAACCATCTCTGAATAACCGATAATCGCATTCAGTGGTGTGCGTAATTCGTGTGACATATTGGCCAGGAATTGACTCTTGGTCTTGCTGGCGTTAAGCGCCTCATCGCGGGCCTCTGCCAGATGCTGATTCATTTTCATAATCTCATTTTCGGCATATTTCTCCTCCGTAATGTCTTTTATAATAAGCAACCTGCCGTGCTGATTATCCTGACCTTCAATCCTTGCTGGTGATACCGAGAGGGTAAGCTGGCTGTCTCTGTTATCAAGCGAGGTCTCAAACCGTTTAAAATCCTCCCGCACAGGATAATTTCGGATTAAATCCGTAACAAAATATTCGTCTTCATCCAGGTCGATTACACCAAATATATTGCGTGCCGCATCGTTCATATTTGTGACGCGCTTGTCCTGATCAAGGATAAGTACGGCCTCCTGCATTTGTCTGAACAGGTCGTTAGCTATATCTTCAATACTGAGAGATAAGAACTGCCTTTTGTGAATACCGATAAATATCAGGACTGAATAAAATAACAACCCTGGGGCTAGCATCTCGATAGAGTCTATTCCCAACCAGTACGGCAAAACTATTATTGTTGCATAGCCAAATATAAATGGGACCATGGCTCCCACGCCAATATAAGCGAGTTGTATACGAATATTTTTGTCATCTGTTTTTAACCAGTGTTTTAAGAGAAAGTAGAAACAGAGGATAAATGGCAGCGCAATTGTCAGGTCTGATGACCATTCATAGAATGGTCCACCATCGATACGAACTCCCCAAAACATTCGGTTCATGCCCGCAACAATGAGGTCGGTAAACAAACCGAGGACAATCACGACACCTGCTACAAAGTAAAATACACCATGCAGATAATCTGGCTTACGCCCAGTTAATATGTAGACAAATCGGAGAAAGAGAATACCGGTTGGTGCCCAGAAGATTATTTCAAAGCGTAGAATAAATATCACCCACGCTTCTGGAATATACGTTGTCAGCATGAACTCAAACAACAGCCATGTACTCAGGAATAGCGAAAGTAGAAAATAGGCACGATGTGCCGGCTGGCGCCTGTCATAAACATAGACGTAGGTTGTCAGTATCGTATTAACGATAAAGGAAACAAGAGGGACAAAGGACCAGCTATTCAATCTATAAACCCGTAATCGTACTGCCAGTTGACTACAGACAGTATAGACCGTTTTACAGCTGAAACGTGTCCTCATCCCACCAAAATTCACTCATACACAAGCTTTGTTTCAGGACAATAATGAGATATTTTCTGGCGGTCTCATGACAGTGCATGCGCAATATACCGTCTTATAACAAACCAGGCATAAGGATCGGCACCAATTAAAACACCTCAAATCTTTTAATTGGCGGTCTCTAAGCTCCAACGCAACAAATCATTAAATGCTTCAAGCGGTGTTCTAGCATTAAGCACCTTGCGATGTCTACTGTTTAATCGGTCCTGGACTTGACGAATTTGATAGCCACTGACTTCATTAAAATCCGTCCCTTTGGGGAAATACTGACGTATGAGACCGTTGGTATTTTCATTGGTGCCGCGTTCCCAGGGACTCTGTGGATGCGCAAAGTACACCTGCATCTTCGTTTGTTTCGTAAACAGCTTGTGTCCGCCATTTCCTTGCCCCGGTCATAGGTCAGGCTCAGGCGCATCTGTTGCGGGATATGTCGCAGCTTGCGGGCAAAGGCACGCCGCACACTCACCGCATCATGCGCCTTCAAGCGTACCAGGAAGAGGGAACGCGTGGTGCGTTCCACCAGGGTGCCCAATGCCGATTGATGTCCGCGGCCCAGGATAATATCGCCTTCCCAATGCCCGGGGATCGTTCGGTCAGCCACCTCCGGCGACCATTATTCAATGCTGAGCATATCCTGGATTTAGCCACGCCGATCGGCGCCCCGACTGCGCGGCCGACGGGTCTTGCGATGTTGACGCATGTGACACAACAACTCACGGCGCAGTTCCCCGCGAGGCAACACATACAAGTAACTGTAGATCGTCTCTGCACACATCTGCATGCGGGGTTCTCCCGGATAAGCCTGTCGCAATCGGTCGCTGATTTGCTCGGGCGACCATTGTTGGCGCAGGCATCGAAAAACTGTCTGCCGTAAGCATGCCTCCACCGCCAGTCGGCGGGGCTTGCGAAAACAGCGCCGCCTTGCCTTGCGCTGGGCCGTCACCGCTCGATACTCGTACCCCGTTTAATTGCGCGCCAGTTCCCGGCTGATGGTCGAGGGACTGCGATTCAGGTCTCGCACAATGGCACGAAGAGTGTAACCTTGGGCATAACGAATACTCAGCTTCGCGCGCTCAATCAGGTTCATACGTGTATAACAGATTGACATGCAACATCCCTCCTCAGTAAGTTCTCATAGAGTAAATGTTGCGCTAGGAAATAGAGACCGCCATTTTAAATATATTGAATCCTCTTTCAGTCTGCGATCTGAAACACGAACCAGCATCTATGCGCGCTGCTTAATCGCCATCGACGTGTCGGGCGCCACCATTCCCATAACCTGGTCACTTTTGGCTTGAATCTGATCCAGATAGCCTTGAAAATCAGCCAAGGCAGATGCGAAGACGGCATAAGAATCTTCAACATCCTTTTGCTTTAGTTCACCAATTTCATTTAATAGGCGATTCATTAACTTCAATACCCCGTCGATGCTCATACCTAGCAGGCAATCATTGGTCACCCATTTATCGTAAAAAGTATGCAGACGCTCAAAATTACGCTTCAGCGGAGGAAAATTACTCTTTGCCTCTTTGGTGTGAAGTAATTGTATATAGGCATCATAGACGTTATCACAATACTTTCGCGGTTTACTGACATCCAAAAGATAGTGGCCTTTGAAGGCCTCATTCCTTTCGTCGAAAAATCTGAAAAACAACTCCTCGGAGTCAAGGCTAATGAACGGCGTGAAGGATTCAATGACGACACTATACGACTTATCTATCTCCGCCACGATCTCATTAAATTTCTGCAAAAAATCGGCATTCTTTATCAATCCGGTGATCGAGCTGGTGATGGATGACAATTCTGTTGCCGTAACTGATATAGTCGCCAGTTCTTCATTAATCTTGAATTCAAATCCCATTTGCAAAATCTCAACCGCAGGACTGTAAAATATTACCCACTGTACTAGATTGGTAAGCGATCAAGTCAAATCCATCACGTCCGCGACACAGACATTGTCCTTGACGCAATTTAAGGCATTGTCCATCACCATTTGTGATGTATATAAGGCACTCTTTACCAGGACATCACCATTTGAACCCTTAATGACAAAGAACTGCCCGCCGTCCTTGGTCCTTCCTGCCGCCAACTGCTGCGACATCAAGCTGTTCATCTTCAGGTCCTTGATAGCCTCCTCAGCCAGGGTCTTTTCGGGATAACTGGCGCTCATGAGAATTACTTCACCTGCGCTATTTAAAAAGTTGAAATAGATTTTACTGTCCTCATCTTGCTTGAGCTCAAAACGGCTTGACATGTTATTCATCGCGCGTATCTCCTGGATTTCAGGGTGAACAAACTGCGTTCTTCTATAATCACCAGCAAAGGCTATGCCAAGATAAAACTTCATGCATTTCAACTTACTGCATTACATACGCACGCTCATTGTGTGAATCGTGACAAGGCGAAATGCATTAGTGTTGTGTCTACTCCATTGGCATGGATTCGATTTTTGCCTTGCGGGACAACTCTAAGGGTCGAAACATGTTTTTTCATTAATTACCATAAAAAAGGCGGGTTAATAATTGGTTCAGTGCGTATAATCAATCGTTGTTGAACGTAAGCTCTTACACTAGCCCCAGACATCTGACACAGCGAACGTTGATTTCGCTTCATAGGAGTAAATATTAATGGGAAATTCTGCCCGTCTACGTCTCTATTACTTCCCTTTTCCCGGACGCGCCGGTCCTATTCGTGACGCATTGCGCATCGGACAGATTCCTTTCGAGGATATTCACATTCCTCCTGAGCAATTTCAGAAAAAGCGAGCGGCCGGTGAGTTCCCCTTCGGAGGGCTTCCTGTATTTGACATCGAAACTTCTGCTGGCACAGTCCGGTCGGCACAGAGTAACGCCATTTTGCGTTATGCAGGTCGTCTGTCCAGACTCTATACGGAGGATGATTATGTTCAGGCTCTAAAGATTGATGAAGCCTTGGATCTGGGAGAGGATATCAATGAACTGCTTGGTCCCAGTCTGCATGAGCAGGATATGGACCGTAAGTTAGCAATGCGCAAAGTCCTGGCGGAGGAAACCTTACCCTACTGGGCTAACTGCTTTGAGCGACTACTAATGACCAACGGCAACACGGGTTATATTGCGGGCAAGCATTTGAGCATTGCTGATCTCAAACTCTACTGGGTTATCGACTTTCTCACTAACGAAAGTCTCGACGGGATTCCGAAAACACTGCTCGACAACTTTGAGGCCGTGATGACCTGGAGGAAGAACATCACATCGGTACGCGAGGCCCGTCTGGCTGCTGCCGAAAATAAGTAATTCACAATTTCAGTCAATGAAATTTTGACTCAAGATCACTATAGTCGGACAATAACGGTCAGTGGGCACTTTATTTAATATAAGGGAAACCGGTGCCCACACCCCTAAATGCTAACAGCAGGCAGATACCCACGTCCTGTGGATGACTATCCCTTCATATCCCTCATTATTTGTTACCTGGGCCGCCCTTCCTCCAGTAATTCGTTCAAGAGATATTCACTCAATCAAGTAACGTGAGTTCGGTTGAGGTCTTTACCCTCCCCCCACTATTCCAATAATTTAACTTTCAATGGCGTTTAGGAATGGTTATTGCTGTTACCCCTATTGAGAACGATAACGCGGTAAAAATGGAGTGATTCTGTCGGGTATAGTACAAAATTAGCAAACAAACGTTTGGTATCCGACAAAACCACTCAAGTGGAACGGTTATCCAGGTGACAGAAAAAACTTTTACTTTTCGAGGAGATATTGCAATGGATGAATTCTTTGTAGAAAAAAATGCAAGCGCAACGGGTGCGCATGTTGTTCATAACGGCTGCTGCCCATCTTTACCTGCAAAAGATGCGCTGCACCTCATCGGTGTCCGGAGTAATACCGCAGCGCCACTTAAGGAAGCTGCAAACTGGTTTTCAGCATCAAGCCCTTGTCCTGAGTGCATACCGGCGAAATGAAATATATAAGGGGCTGGTGACAGTACGAGATAATCATCACTTGTCACCGCCCCATTTATTCGCTGCTGTGTATAACTGGCTCAACTCTGGAACTGCGCAATAGGTGGAGTCAGCGAGTAATAAACTCTAATATTCTATGCTGGTAATATTAAAAAATATTGCCCTCTGACCTGGTGTTTTTATCACCCTTTCCCTTTAATCATTTTCGATGATAAATTCAACCAGCTGATCAGGATGGACATATTCTTCTGATTGCGCGAACCATTTTACGGATACACCGGCATCGTGAACTGAATTCACATCATCACTCAACAGGTAATGCCATGCCGGTAAGGGCTGACCTGCATTTAATCGTTTATAGGCACAGGTGTCCGGCAACCAGCTCATCTCCTGAAGGTTATCCAGGGTTAACCGAGTACACATGGGTGCCTTGGTCAGTCGATGTTCATAGTCACTGCATCGACAGCTCGCGACATCGAGCAAACGGCAACTGACTGTCGTATTGAATACTTCACCAGTTTCTTCGTCCTCTATCTTCACCAGACAACACACACCACACCCATCACACAACGACTCCCACTCATCGGGGGTCA
>JAHEDA010000154.1 GCA_024641445.1 Gammaproteobacteria bacterium | reverse complement strand
AATTCTGTCTGTATTTTGCAGTTTTTTGTGGCCGTAAAATGCAGAATGATTGGTCGTTATTTGTTCAGTAAGTCACCCGGATACAGCGTTAATGATAATCGGGGTGGGCTATGTAAGCCGTAAGAAATAAGTGTTCCTAAATGGTACCCATCTACCCCCTCATCCTAGCCTTCTCCCGGAGGGAGAAGGAATCGTTCGGTGGATACCATTTCGGAACGGTTATTTAGGTCTCAAGTCGTTCCATCCAGGCTACAGGCTATGCAGGCAAGTCAGGATCAGGAAACGGCCTTACTGGGGCCTGCTACCATCACCCGCGCAGGTTTTTCCGCCAGGCGCTTGTCGATGATGTTTTTGACCGCGATCAACAGACCGAGGCCAATGAAGGCACCCGGTGGCAGGATCGCCAGCAGATAGCCCTTGTAGTTATCGACGAGGGTCACGGTCATCGCCCTCCCCATATCGCCAAACAATAATTCCGCGTGTTGCATGAGGGTGCCAAAGCCGATGGCCTCGCGCAGCGTACCGAGCAGCAGCAACACAATCGTGGAACCCAGGCCCATGAAGAAACCATCCGCCACGGCCTCGCTGACGGGGTGCTTGGAGGCAAAGGCCTCGGCGCGGCCCATGATGATGCAGTTGGTGACGATGAGTGGGATGAAGATGCCGAGGAGGTTATACAGCTCGTGAAACCAGGCATTCATGGCCAACTCGATCGTGGTGACGACCGAGGCGATGATGAGGACAAACACCGGGATGCGGATCTCCGGGCGCACCAGATGGCGGATCAGGGAGATGGCAAGATTGGTCGTGACCAGCGTCAACATCGTCGCCAGACCGAGGCCGAGTGCATTGACCATGGTATTCGACACGGCCAACAGGGGACACAGGCCGAGGATCTGTACCAGTGACGAATTGTTTTTCCACAAACCTTCGTAGGCGATCTGGCGGTAGTTACTCATGTTTGGCCTCCTGGGTCTGACGGAAGAGTTCATCACGATGTGCCGTAAAGTATAGCAGGGCGTTATGCACGGCCTTCACCACGGCGCGCGGTGTAATGGTGGCGCCGCTGAATTGGTCGAAACTGCCGCCGTCACGTTTGACGTGCCACTCTTTTTCACTAAGGTTTTGTAGTGACTTACCGGCGAAGCCCAGTATCCACGATGAGCGGGTCTCTTCGATCGCGTCACCGAGTCCAGGCGTCTCGTTGTGCTTGATGACGCGGACCCCTGCGAGCTCGCCGTCGGCGCGGATGGCGACCAGCAGCCGGATATCGCCACTGTATCCCTCCGAGGCGACCACGGTCATGATGGCGGCGACGGGTTTGCCCTGTTTGCGGGCGCGGTAAACGGTGAGGGGCTGTTTGCTGCCGAGGGAGGCTACATTAACGTTGATGGTGTCGCTGTCCAGCACATTGTCATGGGCCTCTGCCGGGACCAGCTCGTGCAGTCGGTGTAATAAAAGTTCGCGCTCGTTTTCGGCAATGCGGGGTGCCGTCTTATCATAGGTAAACGCAACCAGGCCTGTACCCAGTACGGCAAACAGACCGAGCAGGATAGCGCTGATGAGAATGTTTTTTTGCATGACTATTTGCCGCCGTGCCCAAATACGCGCGGTTGCGTGTAATAGTCTATCGTCGGCACCGCCATGTTCAACAACAACACGGCAAAGGCGACACCATCGGGATAGCCACCCCAAACACGGATAATATAGATCAGCACGCCCATGAGGGCGCCATAAACAAGCTGTCCGCGTGGCGTGGTGCAGGCGGTGACGGGGTCGGTCGCAATAAAGAAGGCGCCGAGCATGCTGGCGCCACTCAACCAGTGAAAGACCGGTGTGGCAAAGTGATTGCTGTCGATCAACCACGCGAGCGCCGACATCGCCCCCAGTCCAGCCAATACGGCAACCGGGATGTGCCAGGTGATGACCCGGCGTAGCAGCAGCCAGATGCCCCCAAGTAGAAACATGAGATTGACCCACTCCCAGCCGATCCCGGCCATACCACTGAATACAGGTTTGGTCAGCAGGATCTGCGACACCGTGGTATCGAGCATGAGCTGTGTCTTCAGGGTATCGAGCGGTGATGCCATGGTAATTGCATCGAGTGTCTGATTCGCAGGCAGAGTGCCCACCATGCTGTAGTCGAGTGTTTGCATGAAGCTAAGCGTGTTGCCAAGTTCATGGGGCGGGATCCACGCCGTCATATTCTGCGGGAAGGCGATCAACAGCATGGCGTAGCCCACCATCGCCGGGTTGAAGGGGTTAAAACCCAGTCCGCCGTAGAGGTGTTTGGCCACCAGGATCGCGAATGCGCTGCCCAGCATGGGTAGCCACCAGGGTGCCAGGGGTGGGATGGCCAGCGCGAGCAGCAGCGCGGTGACCGTGGCGCTGCCATCGAACAGTGCGGGGAGCGTGGGGCGTTTGCGTAATTGCATTACCACGCTCTCCGCAAGCAGGGCCGTCATGAGGGCGATCGTCATGTTGATGAGCAGGCCCCAACCGAAAAAATACACGTGCGCAATACTGCCCGGGATCATGGCATAGATGACCTTCAGCATGACCCGACTGACACTGGCCGGGGCACTCGTATAGGGTGAGCTGTTTGGAAGGGTGCTTGTCATTGTCCTTCATCCTGACCAGAGTCGTTAGAGAGAGTCTTACGACGCGATTCGATCGCGTCGATCTTCGCCTGCTGTGCGGTTGTCAGGTTCTCCGTATTCTGCGGCGCGACTTGTTGCGCGGCCTTTTTGGCCTTGACCCGCTCCAGTGCGGCGGCAATGGCATCCTGCTTATTATCATCAGGTGATTCGGCACGTTGCAACAATTCACGCTTCTTGCGTTTGCGCTCTTCATCTTCCTGTTTTTTGCGCTCCAGTCGTTGCAGGTGAAACTCGTGACGCTCACGCGCGTGGTCTGATTTTAGTTTCTCGCGTTCGCGCGCCCAGATCTCAGTCTTGGCAAAACGATAGTAATGCACCAGTGGTATGTGGCTCGGGCAGACGTAGGCACAACAACCGCACTCGATACAGTCAAACAGTTTGTAGTCCTGCGTCTTATCAAGGTCTTTCGCCCGTGCATGCCAATAGAGTTGTTGCGGCAGTAACTGCGCCGGACAGACACGCATGCACTCACCGCAACGGATACAGGGCAGGGCGGCTTGGGACTGGGGTTTTGTCTGATGCAGGAGGCAATTAGTGGTCTTGATCACCGGTGCCTGCAAATCCTCAACGACAAAGCCCATCATGGGTCCACCCATAATGGTTTGCATATCGGGGACGTTCCTTGCAGCACACTCTTCTAACAAGGTCTGCATGGGCGTGCCGATCAACACCTCAAGATTGTGTGCCTGCCCAATCCCTGCACCGGTTACGGTGACATAGCGACTGATGAGAGGTTTGCCCTCGATGATGGCATCGGCCACGGCGGCGGCGGTAGCCACATTGTGACAGACCACGCCGACATCAATCGGCAGTTTGTGCGTGGGGGTCTCTTTACCCGTTAACACCTTGATCAATTGCCTCTCACCACCCGTCGGGTAGATGGTTGGAATGGGCACGATGCGAATGCGATCATCGTTCAGTGCTTGCAGGGCGTGTTGTAGTGCCGCAATGGCAGTGGGTTTGTTGTCTTCGACACCGATCAGACAGTGTCGCGCCTGAACCGCCTGTAACATGATCTGTGCACCCTGCAACACCGTATCAGGGCGGGCCTGCATCAGCATGGCGTCACAGGTGATATAGGGTTCGCACTCGGCACCGTTGAGGATCAGCGTCTCGACCACCTTGCCAATGCCCGGTGTGAGTTTGATAAAGGAAGGAAATCCCGCACCACCCAGGCCGACGATGCCTGCCTCGTGTACGCGTTGGCGCAGGGTCTCGGGTGATAGCTGGGTGTAGTCCGCGCATGGGGTGAGTGTGGTCCACTCATCTTTGCCATCGGTCTCGATGACAATACATGCCGCAGGCATGCCGGAGGGGTGTGCTACGGGTCGAGCCTCGATGGCAACAATCGTCCCCGAACTTGGGGCATGTATCGGGGCGCTGACATGGGCGTCGCTACGCGCGATGAGCTGTCCCTTCAGCACTCGCTCACCCGGGTTGACAGAGGGTTCATCGATTGCACCGATGTGCTGTTGCAATGGGATGACCAGTTGTTTTGGTAAGGGCTGTGGGGTGACCTGCGCCTGCATGGAGACGGCCTTATGATCGGGGAGGTGCAGACCACCATGAAAGCGATTCAGTTTATGTATCATGGCGTGACCGCCTCTGTTGCGGCGACAGTCTTCTCTGGGCTTGGCCACTTCCAGCTCTGTAGTGTGGTACCCACAGGTACGATGTGTATGCAATCCACCGGACAGGGTGGGATGCAAAGATTGCATCCCGTGCACTCAGCTTTGATGACCGTATGCATGAGCTTGGCGGCACCGATGATGGCATCGACCGGGCAGGCCTGGATACACAGGGTGCAACCGATACACTGTTGTTCATCGATGACGACGACGGTCTTGATGTCCTTGGCCTCGCCATGCTCGGCATTAAGGGGCTTGGGGTCCTTGCCCAGGAGATCGGCGAGGGAGAGGATAACGGCCTCACCGCCAGGCGGGCACTGATTGATGTCGGCCTCACCCTTGGCGATGGCCTCGGCGTAGGGACGGCAACCGGCAAAGCCACACTGACCACACTGGGTCTGCGGCAGGATGGCGTCGATCTTGTCCGCGACCGGGTCGCCCTCCACCTTGAATCGGATCGCGGCGTAGCCCAGGAGCAGACCAAAGACGAGCGCCAGGATGGCGAGGATCAAGACCGCCGTGAGCATGCTACCCCTTTACCAGGCCAGAGAAACCCATGAAGGCGATCGACATCAGGCCTGCGGTAATCAACGCAATGGACGGACCCTTGAATGGTGTCGGTACATCGGCCACCAGAATGCGTTCACGCATGGCGGCAAACAGGACCAGTACCAGTGAGAAGCCAATGGCGGCGCCGAAGCCATACAGGCCCGATGCGATAAAGCCATGCTCGGTCTGCACATTGAGCAGGGCCACGCCCAGTACGGCGCAGTTGGTGGTGATCAAGGGCAGGAAGATACCGAGCAGTTGGTACAGCATGGGACTGGTCTTGCGCACGATCATCTCGGTCAGTTGCACCACCGCGGCGATGACGAGGATGAAGGTGATGGTGCGCAGGTATTCGAGCCCGAAGGGGGCGAGCAGGTATTCATTGGCGAGATAACTGCAAATTGAAGAGAGGGTTAACACAAAGGTGGTGGCCAGTCCCATCCCGGTGGCGGTCTCCAGTTTGCGCGATACCCCCATGAAGGGACACAGGCCGAGGAACTTCACCAGCACGAAGTTATTGACCAGTATCGTACTAACCAGGATAAGTGCGTATTCTTTCATGGCGGTAGCGTGTCGCTAGTGGCGTGTGGCTAGGTTACAACAGTTTAACTTTAGGTTGAAATGGCAATGGGATATTTGATGCCGATCAATCAAGTGTTTTGTAAGGGAATTACGCTGACCGGAAAATTTCCTGCGTGGTATCAAATCGACTCCCACGTTACTCACCACCGGCTACTCATTACTTCACCCTCATACCCGGTTGGGCGCCCTCGTCCGGGTGCAATACAAACAAGTCTTTTGCGCCAGGTCCTGCGGCCAGCACCATGCCCTCGGACATGCCAAAGCGCATCTTGCGCGGTTTGAGGTTGGCGACCATCACGGTGAGTTTGCCCTCCAGGTCTTCCGGGGCATAGGCGGACTTGATCCCGGCGAAGACATTGCGTGTGCCATCACCAATATCGAGCGTGAGTTGCAACAGCTTGTCGGCACCCTCGACGTGTTCGGCCTTGACGATGCGGGCGATGCGCAAATCGATTTTGGCAAAGTCTTCGTACTCGATCTCGGCGGCGATAGGGTCCATGTTGCTACTCTGCTTGGTTGTCGTCGGTGGTGTTGCACTCATGCTGGCGCGTGAGGCCTCGGTCAGTGC
>JAHEDA010000153.1 GCA_024641445.1 Gammaproteobacteria bacterium | reverse complement strand
ACCCTGGTGACCCGATTTGGTGTTCTATGTGATGAGGTCCCCGCTGCCCACATCCAGTGGTATGAGACCCATCGACGCAGTGTAAGTCTGCACCTAACCCCACTGGAGATTGGCAGCTACTTCCAGCAATGCCTACAGGCGCAACCAGGGAGCTGGATATTTACCTCGGCCACCCTTGCGGTGTCCGGACACTTTGAACACTTCATGCAGCGGCTAGGCATTAGCGAGGCCGAGACGGCGTGTTGGGACAGCCCGTTTGACTACGCGAATCAGGCGCTGTGTTATTTACCCGGAATAAAAACCGAACCTAATGACCCAGAGTACAACCAGAAGGTAATCGGGGTGGCGCGAGAGGTCATCGAGACCTCTAAAGGGCGGGCCTTTGTCCTGTTTACCAGTTATCGCGCCCTGACTGAGGCGGCTACCGCGTTGCAAGACTCATTGGGGTATCCGGTTCTGGTTCAGGGACAGGCACCGCGTGATGCGCTACTGGCGCGTTTTCGTGAATTGGGTAACGCCGTGTTATTGGGTACGAGTAGTTTTTGGGAGGGCGTAGACGTGCGAGGTGATGCGCTCTCCTGTGTCATTATCGACAAGCTCCCCTTTGCCTCACCGGGTGACCCGGTGTTACAGGCGCGCATCGAGGCCATGCGTAAGGCCGGCGAGAATGCCTTTATGGAATTTCAGCTACCCCAGGCGGTCATAACCCTGAAGCAGGGCGTTGGTAGATTGATTCGAGACCCACATGACCGTGGTGTACTGGTACTGTGTGATCCACGTCTGCAGACCAAGGCCTACGGCAAAGTATTCCTGCAAAGTCTGCCACCCTTTCGTTTGAGCTATCAGCTTGATGATGTCGTGCAGTTCTTCGCGGATACGGACTGTGAGGTAGCATAGGTTGTATGAAAATTCTCGCGCTCGATACGGCCACTGAGGGATGCTCCGTCGCCCTGTTACTCGATGATGTAATTATTGAACGCGGTGAGGTGGCACCACGCGGACACGCCGATCTGATTCTACCTATGGTCGATGAAGTATTGACCGAGGCGAACGTGAAACTGTCTCATCTGGATGCATTGGCCTTCGATCGGGGCCCGGGCTCCTTTACGGGCGTGCGGATTGGTACTAGTGTGGCGCAGGGCCTGGCCTTTGGCTCAGACCTTATGGTAAGTCCAATCTCCAGTCTGGCCGCCTTGGCCTGGGGTGTCTTTCGTGAATCAGGCCATACTGAGGTCCTGGCACTAATCGATGCGCGTATGGATGAGGTTTACTGGGCCGCATTTCGTTGCGATGAACGTGGTGTAAATATTCTGGTCGAAGAACAGGTGACTCCACCGGAACAGGTGCAGGTCCCTACGGGAGCCTGGGTTGGCGTCGGCAGTGGTTGGGCGAGCTATGCCCAGCGTCTGCAACACCTCTTGGTGCTCAAAATTGAGGCCGAGCGCCTGCCTCAGGCCAGGGACGTTGCTCGACTTGGACGCAATGCCGTGACTCAAGGTAAATTAGTCAGGGCCGAGGCAGCGTTGCCGGTGTACCTGCGCAATAAGGTCGCATGGGCGAAGTCATGAACTGTGTAGGCTACTCATGAACGGTTTTTGATCACGGGTGTCACTTATATCTGAGGTGTATGTGATGTTAAAACGTGTAGTCATAATAGGTTTGATCGTGTCCTCTGCAAATGTGTTTGCGGCTACCGACACACCCGCGCTGGCACCTGTAGTTGCTGTCCCCGCGCCGACGCCACCTGTCGCAATTACCGCTCCCACCACTGTGCCCGTTACGACTACATCTGCTGTGACACCAGTGACAGAGGGGGTGGCGCAGCAAATTTATGAACGCCGAGTTAAACAGGAGATTGAAAAGGTCTATAAGCGACTCTTCACCGCATTGGAGAATAACGGTTACTTCGTTTTATTCGAGCCAAATCTTGGTCGTAACCTGGCGCACTTTGAACAGCGCTGGGGCAGTGACTACAACAAGAACAAGTTCGAGGAGATCCGCAGCATGGTGATCTGTAACGCGTGGTATGCCAACAAATTCAGCAATCTTGACCCGCGTCTACTCGCCTTATGTCCGCTTCACGTTACGCTCACTTACAAAGAAGGTGAGACGATGATTTTGTTTGTGCGACCTGGCAGTGTCGCCGTGGGGAGTCCCGCCGAGAGAACTGCCATAGAGTTAGAGCAGGACCTCATTCGCATTATCGAGGGCTTGGGCGAATAATGCCGGTCTTATCTGAGTAGTTCCACAAGTAAACGCTCGTAGATCTGCGATAAGGTATCAAGGTCGGCAACACTCACGCGTTCATCAATCTGATGTATCGTTGCATTACACGGACCAAGTTCAACAACCTGGGCCCCGGTGGGGGCGATGAAGCGACCATCCGAGGTGCCCCCGGCGGTGGAGAGTTCAGTATCGTAGCCGCAGACGTCTTTAATTGCCGCACGCACACCATCAACCAACTCTCCTGCCGGTGTCAGGAAGGGCTGGCCTGACAAAGACCAGTCGATTTCAAACTCCAGCTTATGTCGCTGCAATATCGCCTCGACCTGTTCACGCAGTCCAGCCTCGGTGGATTCGGTCGAAAAGCGAAAATTGAAGACTACTTCCAACTCACCGGGGATCACATTATTTGCCCCTGTGCCGGCGTGCAGATTGCTGATCTGAAAGGTGGTGGGTGGAAAGAATTCATTACCCCGATCCCACTCCCTTGCCACCAGCTCCGTCAGTGCGGCAGCAGCGAGATGAACCGGATTGCGCGCCAGGTGTGGATAGGCGACATGGCCCTGTTTACCCTTCACACGCAAGATGCCATTAAGTGAACCGCGCCGACCGTTCTTGACAACATCCCCCACACGCTGGGTGCTGGAGGGTTCACCGACCAGACACCAGTCGATCTTCTGACCCTGTGTCTTCAGCCACTCTACCACCTTGATCGTGCCATCGACCGAAGGGCCTTCTTCATCACTTGTAATAAGAAAGGCAATGCTTCCCTTGTGATTGGGATGTTTGGCGACAAAGCGGTTGCACGCCGTGACCATGGCGGCGATCGAACCCTTCATATCTGCCGCACCGCGCCCGTATAGCATGCCCTCGTGAACGCCCGCCTCAAACGGAGGATGAGTCCACTTGCTGGTGGGACCGGTCGGCACAACATCGGTGTGACCGGCAAAGACGAACAGAGGGTGCCCGGTGCCACGTCGGAGCCAGAGGTTGTCGACCTCACCGAAGCGAAGTGATTCAGGGGTAAAGCCGGACCGGCTTAACTCGGCGCTAATCATCGGTTGGCACTTGGCATCGACCGGTGTGACGGAGGGTTGCTGAATAAGACGTTGTGCAAAAGTCAGGGTATCGGACATGGCATGAGGTCAGGGTTATAAGGACAAAGTACCCGCATTATAGGCATAGAAGGGACTATGAGGCGATTGCGTCAAGTATTCGAGCTGCCTATTGGGATGCAGCCGCATTCAAGCTACGTCGATAGTCTTCGGAGGCAAAACCCACCAATATCAGCGCTGTTGTCGTGAGTACGGGGCGTTTAATCAACGTTGGGTACCGCTGCATGAGTCGCAACGCCTGAGCCGCTTCATGGATCTGTTGCTCGACCTTGGGAAGTTTACGCCAAGTCGTGCTGCGACGATTGAGCAAGGCCTCCCAATTTGTGTGTCGTGACCATTCTTCAAGCGTAGAGAGGGTGATGCCTTGCTGGTGCAGATCGTGAAAGCGATAGGGCACGCCGTGTTCATCGAGCCAGCGGCGTGCCTTCTTGACGGAATCGCAGTTGGGAATGCCGTAGAGGATAGTCTCGGGCATTAAATGTCGCGCAGGAGTTCGTTGATGCCCACCTTACTGCGGGTCTTTTCATCAACCTTCTTTACGATGACCGCGCAATAGAGGCTGTACTTACCATCCTTAGAGGGCAGGTTGCCAGAGACCACGACGGAACCGGCGGGGATGCGGCCATAAGTCACCTCGCCCGTCTCGCGATCATAGATCTTGGTGGACTGACCGATGTAAACACCCATTGAAATGACCGAACCTTCTTCGACGATGACGCCTTCGACGACCTCAGAGCGGGCACCGATGAAGCAGTTATCTTCAATGATGGTGGGGGCGGCCTGCAAGGGCTCCAGGACACCACCGATACCGACACCACCGGAGAGGTGTACATTCTTGCCGATCTGGGCGCATGAGCCAACGGTCGCCCAGGTGTCAACCATTGTACCGCTATCCACATAGGCACCGATATTTACATAAGAGGGCATCAGGACTACACCGGGTGCGATATAGGCGCCGCGACGTACCGTGGCGGGCGGGACGATTCGTACCCCGGTGGCGCGAAAGTCACGCGAGTTGTAATCGGCATATTTCGGCGTGACCTTGTCAAAGTAATTAGTAAATCCACCCTTCATGAATTCATTATCCTGAATGCGGAAGGAGAGGAGGACCGCCTTTTTCAACCACTCGTTGACGACCCACTTGCCGCCCTGTTTGTCGGCAACGCGGATCTCGCCCTTGTCGAGCTTGGCGATAGCTTCATCGACGGCCTCTTTTACAATGGTGTCGACACTGCGCGGGGTAATGTCGGCGCGGCGCTCGAAGGCCTCTTCGATAATGCTCTTGATATCGCTCATGCTGTGCTCCAGGTTCGTTCGGTCAATAATGAAAGAAGGTCGGCATTGTAACGATGCCGAGGCTAGGCGCCAAGTTTGACAAGATAGTCTCGTATGCGCTGGGCGGCCTCGACACACTCCTGGGTACTGGCGACCAGGGCGATGCGTACACGGTTGGTGCCGGGATTGATGCCCTGTGCCTCGCGTGAGAGGTAGCTGCCCGGCAGGACGGTGACATTCTGGTTGGCAAACAGCCCGCGTGCAAACTCGGTGTCACTGACCGGTGTCTCTGGCCATAGATAAAATGAGGCGTCGGGTTGCTCCAGCTTGAGTACGGGTTGCAGGATCGCCAGCACTGCCGCGAATTTCTCGCGATACAGACTACGATTATGATGTACATGGGCCTCATCGGCCCATGCCCGTACACTGGCCGCCTGGACGGGAGGTGGAAGGGCGCAACCATGGTAGGTACGATATTTGAGAAATTTTTCCAAAATCCTCGCATCCCCGGCGACAAACCCCGAGCGCAGTCCCGGCAGATTGGAACGCTTGGACAGGCTGTGAAAGACTACGCACCGGGTGTAATCGGTATTCCCCATGGCCGCTGCGGCCTGTAACAGCCCGGGCGGTGGGGCCTCTTCATCGAAATAGATCTCGGAATAGCACTCGTCTGAGGCAATGATAAAGTCATGGCGCGCTGCCAATTCAATGAGGTGTTGCATGGCCGCTAAATTCGCCACCGCACCCGTAGGGTTCCCCGGCGAACAGAGATATACGAGTTGGGTGCGCTGCCAGACCTTAGCCGGTACCTGATCAAAGTCAGGTAGAAAACCGTTATCCACGAGGGTATTCAGGTAATAGGGTTCTGCCCCGGAGAGAAAGGCCGCTCCTTCGTAGATCTGGTAAAAGGGGTTTGGCATGATCACGACGGGGTCATCGCGTCTGTCGATAACGGCCTGGGCAAAGGCAAACAGGGCCTCGCGTGTGCCGCTTACGGGGAGGACATGGCGTTCAGCATCGAGGGAGTTTGTCGGCAGCTGGAAGCGTCGTTGCAACCATGCGACGATGCCTTGGCGCAGGGCAGAACTCCCTTTGGTTAATGGATAATTGGATAACCCGCCAAGATTTGCGATTAGACTCTCCACCACAAAGGCCGGTGCGGCATGCTGGGGCTCGCCGATGGAAAGAGCTATGTGGTGATAAACACCTGGTGGCGTCAATCCACTCTTTAAGGTCGCCAGTTTTTCAAATGGGTACGGGTGAAGTTTGCTGAGATCGGGATTCATGGCTTGGTGTTATAGTCTGGGTTGGAGCATCGAATGCAAGAGTCGCCGATTATAAGTCAACATACTGCCGAGTCCAGCGCGAACCGAGGATTAGCGGTGTTTGGTTTGTTATTGGCCGCGACTTTATGGGGGGTGTTCTGGTATCCCCTACGTCTACTTGAGTCCATGGGTATGCAGGGTTTGTGGTCCAGTC
>JAHEDA010000152.1 GCA_024641445.1 Gammaproteobacteria bacterium | reverse complement strand
TAAAGGTCTTGGTCTGATCGATGATCGACGAGACGTGGTTCAGGCTTTCCATATTGATGGCACCGACCGAACCCACGCCATCGACATTGATGGCACAGGGCACACCACCTACCAACCAGTTGGGATGCGGGTCCTTGCCACCAAAGATGGCACGGATCTTCATAATATCTTTCTGGAAGTCCAGGGCCTCAAGGTAGTGTGTTACCGCCATGAGGTCGGCCTCGGGTGGTAACAGATAGGCTGGATTGGTCCAGTAACCATTCTTGAACGGCCCAAGTTGTCCACTCTCGACAAACTTCTTCAGGCGATTCTGCACATCACGGAAATAACCCGGTGATGAATTCGGATGGTGGGGTGAGACCTTTTGTTGCAACTCCGAAGTTGCCTTGGGATTGGCCTTCAGCGCATTGACCGGATTGACCCAGTCCAGGGCATGCAGGTGATAAAAATGCACCAGGTGATCGTGTGCCTGTAACGTCAGCTGCATGATATTTCGAATGGAGTTTGCGTTTTCAGGTATCTGAATCTTCAACGCATCTTCTACCGCCCGTACCGAAGTCAGCGCGTGAGTGCCCGTGCAAACGCCGCAAATACGCTGGGTGAAGGCCCAGGCATCGCGCGGGTCGCGGCCTTTAAGGATAACCTCCAGGCCTCGCCACATGGTCCCGGTCGAGACGGCATTGCGGATGATATTATTACTATCTACATTCACCTCGCAGCGCATGTGGCCCTCTATGCGTGTTACCGGGTCAACCACCACGCGCTTGCCAGATGTATCCAGCTTGAAACCGTTTGGAGTATTTTGAATGCTCATTATTCCTGCCCTCCCTTCTGCTGGGCACGTTTAATCGCCGAAACTGCCATATGCGCGGCTGTTGCAGCACCAATTACACCGGCAACCGTGCCACCGACCTTATCGGCATTTGCCTCGATACCAAACTGATTGATACTGGTCAGACGATTATAGAAACCACCCTTGTCCCAGAAGCCATCTTCAGAACAACCGATACAGCCATGACCACCCTGAATCGGGAACGAGGTGCCACCGTTCCACTTCACGGTCGAACAGGCGTTATAGGTAGTGGGTCCCTTGCAACCCATTTTGTAAAGGCAATACCCTTTGCGTGCGGCATCGTCATCCCAATGCTCGACAAACTGACCCGCATCGAAGTGAGGACGGCGATAGCACTTGTCATGGATACGCTGGCTATAAAACATCTTTGGCCGACCCTGTCGATCGAGCTCAGGGAAGCGCTCAAAGGTCAGAATGTAAGTAATAACAGCGGTCATAACCTCGGCAATCGGTGGACAACCGGGGACTTTTATAATTGGTTTATTGGCCAGGCCCGGCATCTTGTGTACCGGTACGGCGTGGGTTGGATTGGGCTTGGCGGCCTGCACACAACCCCAAGAGGCACATGAACCCCAGGATATAACGGCCTTGGAATGTTCAACGGCATGCAAGAGCTGTTCAGAGAAAGGCTTGCCGCCGATGATACAACTCATCCCATCCTGATTTAGCGGTGGATTGCCCTCAACAGCAACGATGTAGTTGCCATCATATTTTTGGATAATGTCCTCAATGATGGCCTCGGCTTGATGTCCCGCCGCAGCCATGATGGTGTCGTCATAGTCCAGGGACAGCATCGACAAAATGACATCTTTCGCCAAAGGGTGAGCCGATCGAATGAATGATTCCGAGCAACAGGTACATTCCAAACCATGCAGCCACAACACTGGTATGCGAGGCTTGTTCTCCATGGCATAGGCAATTTTTGGCACGAATGCTGGCCCCAATCCCAGGGCTGCCGCCGTCAGGCTACAGAACTTCATAAAACTGCGACGAGTAATCCCCTGTCGACGCATCACATCATAAAAGGTCTCGTTCATGACCTGGCTCCTCCCGTTGGCGTGAAACAACCGATGTTGTTCTACTTCTGGCCAACTATCGCAAGAGGCATGCCATTTTTTGTAATCATATAAATTACAAACAGTTACGCTATTTTAAAATAAATTATTTCAGGGGGAGTGGATACGACTTGGCAGAATAAACATCGTGAGTGCAAAGATGCTTACCACCGCATGTAGAACGCTGACAAACAAACCAGATTTTGTACAGCCCTTAAAAGCAAAGTACTGCAATAATGTCTGGATAACGACTATCCCAACATCGATACAAATTATTTCTATATAGCCGCAGTAGACTCGGTCGCCACGACTCTTACTATATAGTCCACCTTTCCAGTTCCTAGCACGACATCTTCATTCACCACGCACTCTTTAAGCCCGGGCATGGAAGGTGCGAGATACATGGCATCCGCCAGTATATGCTCTAAAATGCTCCTCAGCCCACGCGCACCCGTCCCATTCTTCTTAGCCTCCTTGGCCATCGCAAGAATGGCCTCAGGCGTGACTCTAAGTTCAATGTCATCGTACCGGAACAGCTTTTCATACTGACGGATGAGGGCATTCTTAGGCTCCGTCAAAATCTTCACCAGGGCGGGTTCGTCCAACTCCTCGAGAGTCGCGATAACGGGGAAGCGACCGATAAATTCCGGAATCAGACCAAACTGACGCAGATCGCGTGCATTCGCGCCACTGAAATCAGTCTTGCTATCTCGTGATACCTCCGCAGTTTTCACCTCGGCATGAAAGCCGATAGTGCTGGCCTTACCTCCCTTGCGTTTTTCCAATACCTGTTCCAGGCCACTAAAGGCCCCTCCGGCAATGAACAGGATGTTACGGGTATCGATAACGACCGTCTCACTGTTGTCCTTACGCTTCCCCTTGACCGGCACGGTGATCTTTGACCCCTCAACCAGTTTTAGCAGTGCCTGCTGCACGCCCTCACCCGAGATATCACGCACGGCAAAGCTGGCTTCTGGATTTCTGGCAATCTTGTCGATTTCATCTATGTAGACAATGCCCCACTCCGCCAGTCCTATGTTGCCATCCGCCGCATCTAATAGACGAGTCAGGATACTCTCGACGTCATCACCGACATAGCCTGCCTGAGTCAACGAGGTCGCATCCGCGATAACAAAGGGGACGCCAACAATATTTGCCAAAGTACGTGCCAACAGGGTTTTGCCACTGCCTGAGGGGCCAAGCAGGAGAATGTTTGATTTCTCCAGTTCAACATCCTTACTACCATCGCTGGAGCCAACCATGGCCGCATCACTGTGCAAGCGTTTGTAGTGATTATAGACAGCTACCGACAGGGTCTTTTTTGCCGCATACTGTTCGATGATATATTCATCAAGGTTAGTCTTTATTGCATCCGGCTTTGGTGGCTTTTCGAATCGCTCCTTGATGTCGCGCTTACGGCCCCAGCTCACCACCACCTGATTTGCCAATCGCACACAGGCCTCACAAATATGTCCCTCCATACCGGCAATCAGTGGTGACTGAAGTGACTGCTCTGTACCGCAAAACGAACATTTCTCTTTATTAGGCATTGTTATCATCCTGTGATTTGTGATGACCGGTTAACTCAGACAGCCATGACTTCTGGCACATGCGTGACCTTCGTTTCTGAAGGAATTCTTGTATACGGGGTTTTGCCTCTTTATATCCAACCGGACCCGCCGCATGAATGGCCTGGCAATATAAGATGTGATAGCCCAGTGGAGACTGCACAATGTCGCTTATCTCACCCTCTTGCATACCGAAAAGAGTCTTATCCAGATCTACGAAAAGCTGGCCCTGCGGCAACTTACCGAGAAAACCGCCATTCATGGCCGTCGGGCATTCGGAGTGTTTCATCGCCTGTTCGGCAAAGCGCTTGGGCTTGGTCTGAACTCGCGACAGGATATCGCCAAGACGTTTTCTGGCCTCGGGCTCGCGATTCTCTGGATAATCATCGTTGATGGTAATCAGAATATGACACGCCTCGCGTGTCTCGGGCTGATCGAAACGGTCCTTATGCATGTAGTAATAGAGCATGCAATCGATTTCTGAAATATCTGCCGCGCGACTTCCGACGCGATCCAGTACTGCCGTGGCAAGGAGTTCCTGTCGAATTGAGGCAATGAATTCTTTCTCGGTCAGCCTGTTGTCATCCAAATCCTGCATGAAAGAGTCCCGATCCGGGTAACGGGCTACAATACGATCCAGCGCCTCTGTTACAACACTATCCGGGACATGGACATCACGGGCCTCACCCGAGTTAAGCACAGTCTGTTCTATTTTGTATTCTCTTAACGCCTGCGTACGAATCTCCTGGATCTGTGTCTCTTCCAGTTCTGCGGGAGTCTTTCCAAACCTGTTCAACGAGGCCCTGAGTATGTGATAAATCATACTTACTCCATCCATAACGAATTGCTTCTCAGGCTTCAATGGCGCTGTCCTTGGGGCCTGGCTGTAGAACCTTCTCTGGTACTTGCAAGGTTCGACCTGTGAAACGTACATGGTATTGAACTCCTGCCACCTCATCCCGCAATACCTTCAACACCTCACCTACCGTTCCTGGCTCGGCAACCACCTCACCGGCGATCGAGAGAGGTATACTGCAAACCACCTTGTCCCTGAACTCGAATACGCTTGGCACCCATGTCTCGGATGCCGGTATCAGCTCCTCTTCCTTGCAGCCAACCAGAATATCCGCCTCGACAAAGTGCACCGAATAAATTATGTATTCCTGAAGATAAGTCCCCACATTTTGCACATATCCGACACTGCCACGACGCAGGAGAAACTCACCCGTTTCTTTCCCCGGATAAGTGCCATCGTTACGCACATTCCGCGTAACTCGCACCTCGTCACCGTAGCTGTATTGCGGCCTCATCTCTATCGCTTCATTAACTGATCAATTGAAACAAATGCTTGCTGGGGTTCATGCATATGAAAAACCTTGAACACCTTCTCCGTCTGGGCATCCGAGTTGACAAAATCCGTATAGGCCTGTGTCAACAGTGCTCTATACATTTCAACCTTACCATCAGCGGAATCCGGCATCGCACTGTAGTTTTTTGCAAGATACTCATTGAAACGCTGCAAGATATGCAACCTATTTACATGGACAATAGAAGACTCATAGGGGACTTCGAAATAGTCCAGGAAATCCTCAGCGCTACTCAGCTCATCCAAATCATCTGAAAATTCTTCGTTCGTCATAATTGCATTCCTCTTTATGAAACAAGACGAGATTCATTTACATAGGCAAGGTGCAATTTTGGCTTGTCATCCACACTGCCAAACATCGCCCACCTAAGCAACACACTCGCTCCCAATCGATCCAGCGGATCCAGTTCAACAACCTTCTTTAATCGCTGAACCGCCAGCTCGTTCTTTCCCATACGTAGCAATAAATATCCGGAACCTTTGAGCGCCAAAAAGTAAAATCTGACCAGGCCCATCGACCGCATAACGGCCTCACCCAGATCATCTTCTGTTAACTCCTCCCATGACTTGCGCATGTTCAGCATCTCTCCCGAGGTTTGTAAGGCAATATCGGCAACGATCAATGCATCATTCAGGCGATGTTGATAATAGTAATAACGATACATCGCAACGAGAACAGACAGATTTTTTGGTGCGAGTGCAAAGGCCTTCACCAACTTCGCCTCGGACTCCTCCTGACCATAGAGATCGGCAGCCTGATTGAGCAACACCTCCACCTTGGCCGGTAGCGGTGTATCAAAGTACATGTCCTGACCATCAAAATCATGAAAATCCACAACTACACTCCTGTCGCCATTTTGGCTGACTGTTCCATATCATCATCCTTCTCACATAAACTACTTGCATCGCAATCCAGACATTCTTCTGCGGAGCTGGTTGCTACATGCGAAATTAATTGCTCTTCCAGGTATGCGACGCGGTCCAGGAGGCATGCTATGGCCTTACCTACAGGATCAGGTATCAGATGATGGTCAAGATCGATCCCATACTGATTAAGATTACCCGCCTCCCGCACCTGTACAACCTTGCCGGGTATGCCAACAACGGTGCAGCCATCCTTGACGTCCTCAATCACAACCGAGTTTGCCCCTACCCGCACACGCTTACCTAATGTTATCGGACCGAGGATCTTCGCCCCCGCCCCTACCATCACGCCATCATCCAATGTCGGGTGCCGCTTGCCCTTATTC
>JAHEDA010000008.1 GCA_024641445.1 Gammaproteobacteria bacterium | reverse complement strand
AGAGAGGGCCTTGACGATCTTCTTCGGCATCTGTTGAAAGACCGTGTCCAACTCGGCTGAACGGTGCTCGTCGAAGAAAAGGCTGTTGATACCGGGCATACTCTCTACAAATACCTTACTACCGGAGCGACGCAAGCGGTCGGTCAATTTGGGGAGTTGCCAGAGGGTCCCGTTTTTTGCGCCCTGGAAGATAAAGATTGGTACGTTGGTGGCGTCGACAATAGACATGTAGTCGGGCTCTTCACCCAGTCCCGGAATTTTCCGGAACAGGTGGGGTGAAAACAGGATTACCCCCTTCATATAGGCGCTGGCAGGTTTGCGTTGCTGCCAGGCATGGACCCCGCGAAGTGCGGGTATCCCCGCATAAAACTCCGCCGCGACGGTTATGTCCTTGCCCGTCCTGGCATGAGTCTGTTCAATAATATCGGCCACTAACTCTGGGTTGATGGCGCGCATTCCGCTACTGCCGCGCTCAAGAAACTGTACCTCAATCAGGTCGGCGAGCCAGACCTCTGTGCCATTCCGGGATAACATCTCGGCCATCTCGCGGTGGCCTGGGCGCAGGCCAAAATCGGGCGCCAGCCAAAGGATGAGCTGATTGCCGCTAGCAGGGTAGCGCTGTATGGTTATGTCATTGCCACCGCTTAAGGCGAGATTGATTTGCCCTGATGTTGCCGCCAGACTGACGCCACAAGCCAGGCTTGACAAGGCTAACACCATACTGCCGAGATAAATGCGAATCGAGGGGGGTCGGTTCACCTTACTACTACCTCTCTGGAATTATTGGATGATTATACCTTATCAGTCACTTAGTCCCGATACCCTGAATACATTGATAGAGCATTTTGTATTAAGAGAGGGGACGGACTACGGCCTGCGCGAATATTCACTCGCCCAGAAGGTTGCCCAGGTACGCACTCAACTTGAAACGGGAGAGGCCGTCATTGTGTATTCTGAGCTGCATGAGAGTGTGAATATTCAACTCGTACATTCCTCAGGTGAGATACCGGATACCGGAAAATAATTTCGTATCGTCTTTTTCGCTATGACTGTCAGTCATTTCTTACAGTGCTTTCAGATTCTGATTACAGACGACTGCTGCCGCATGCCTCTATGATGCTGTCACGGTAAGGATGCCAGCCAAAGGGTCGCACAGTATGAATACCAAGAATCCATTTCTCCCCGCAGGACCGCGTGCAGGTAAGCAGCATCGCACCAATCCTGAGCGTTTTTTTCACGTCATGGGCCAAGGCTGGTATGTCCTTACCCGAGAGGGTGTGAATGGTCCTTATAATAAAAAACCCGAGGCCGAAAACTATGTGCGCGCCCTGTGTGGGGTACGTGCCCCGGGGTCTGTATCCGAAAGTAACTGGCGTTTCAAGCCACTCTAGAAGGAATAACCGGTGGCCAATGCTGCAATGAGGAAGACTGTGCGCCGCGGGGAGACCGAGGCTATTGCACCGCAACGCAAACAGCGGTTTTATGCAGTTGATAATCAATGGTATTTTCGCCTGCGGGGTGAGGCGGATAAGGGGCCGTTTACAAGCTATGCCAAGGCCCGCAATGAACTAGCGATTTATCTGCGACGCTCGGGGATTGTTCACTTTTCTCTCTAATCCCTTTGACCCTTATCCATCAGCGACCAACTTTGGTCGATTTCTAAACGATAAGACCCAATGTACAGGTGTGGCGGGTTGCCCCACTCCTGCGGGGACAACATCGAAAAATAACGCCCACCGTCTCCCCTCTCATATAAGTGGTAAATGTTGCCGGGTTGGCGTTTGAAATGACAGGTGGTGCGGTGCAAGTCCTGATCGTGTTTGGCCTGTAGCAATATCCGCCTGGCCTCTTCCTGTAAGCCCCGTATTTGATCGGCGATCACCTTGATACGGGCGTCCGTATGGCTGGCAATGACTTGATCCGCCAGGGCAACCTGCCGGGCCAGGTCAACCAAATCAATAGCGGGGCTTAGTCGACTGAGCGGATAAGGCGTTGTACTCGTGCTGCGGGCCTTATCCAGGCCAGTATAGCGAGTGTTTGTCTTGTCTCTCATTGTGCGGAATTTTAGGCCAAGGCTCGAAGGTTAGTTAACTATACTAATGATTCAGGCACAAAAAAACCGGCCCACTAAGGGGCCGGTTTTATCGGTTAGTAAAAACCGGTTATTGCGCTTAGAGACGTGGCTTGGCGTTCTTCTGGGCAGCTTGCTGGGCCAAGGCCTCTTCGCTTGTGCTCTTGGCCAAGTTGGCTAGCTTGATGGCATTCTCGAATTCACCCTTGGCCGCGGCCTCTTTGGCATCTTTCAGGGCGTCTTCGGAGGTGGTCCAGGCAGCTTCTGCGCCGTCACTCTTCTTGAATGCGGCTTCGGCTTCGGCATAGGCCTTGTTGAAGGCATTTGCATCGGCCCCGCCGCTCGCCAGGGTGGCGGCGCTGTAGGCGGTGGCAACGGTAAAAATCAGGGCAGTGGTAATGGATTTCATATTCATCTTGAGTTAAACCTCATGGTGCTTATCGGTGATATTCGTTCGCCCGAACGTAGTGCGTTGGGTGATTGAAGTATGGGGGCAGATATGGAAATGTCTATACGACCACCCCCCATTTGGTGGGCTACTTTGCATTTATATTTTGCACGGCCTAAACGAAAATCTTGATTATTGATGGAAGGGGGGCGTGGTGTGTCTAAACAGTGGGGGCAAGGCGGAGTGAGAGTTGTAATTCTTGGTTATGGGGAAATGGGACATGCCTTCGAAACCCTGCTAAGGGATCGTGCCGAATTATCCATTTGGCAACGTCAACCCCCTGCCGGGGTACCCCGATTGGTGCTAGAGAAGATAGCCTCCGAGGCGGATGTGTTGATCTTTTGTCTGCCTGCGATGGCGCATGAGCAGATATTGCAACGTATTCTGCCCCATCTTTCCCCTGCGGCAGTCTGTGTCAGCATTGCCAAAGGGCTGGACGGACAGGGGCGAACCGTGGGGCAGTTGTTTACCGATTTCCTTGCGAAGGACGGCTCTTCTCCGCATCCCTATGCCTTTTTATACGGTCCAATGATCGCGGAGGAGATCATTGCGGGGCGTGTTGGGTTTGCTGAGTTGTTTAGCTCCTCGGCATCTACTACTCAAAGGCTATTGCAACTGTTCAAAGGCTCACCGCTGGTACTGCGGGAGAACTCCGATCTTGCGGGGTGTAGCTGGTCGGTCATACTGAAAAACGTCTATGCGCTCCTGTTTGGTATGTCGGATGGTTTAGGTCTCGGCGATAACATGCGTGGCTATCTGAGTGTGGCGGTATTGACGGAGTTCAACCTGATTGTCCAGGCGCTGGGCGGTCGGTCGGGTACGGTCTACAGCCTGGCCGGTCTCGGAGACCTGATTACTACCGCTACGAGCACAGACTCGCATCATCACGCCCTGGGAGTGCAACTGGCACGAGGCGACCGTGGTCAGGTCGCGGGTGAGGGGGTGCATACCCTTGAAATGGTGGTCAGGTATCAGCTGGTAAAGCTGGAGCGATATCCACTCTTCAGGCTCGTGTACTCAGTAGTATTTGAAGCGGGCGAGCCGGCTGCGCTACTGGAAAACTACCTGACCGAGATCAGGTAAAATGAAATATGTATGAGTTAACACGTGCGGCGATCTTTCGCTTGAGTACCCTAAGCGTATGGTTTAAGTGAAGAATTTACCGAGCGTAGGGATTGTCTGTCGAAAACAGTCAGAAACATCTGACAAAACAGTGGCTTGCAGCAGTAGTTGATTCCCGATAGAGTCGGTCCACGTGGAAGTGTGAGGAAGTGCTGCAGATGGAACGATTTATCCTGAAAGACTTGTTTAGCCGTAAGGCGACAGGTGGGCGAGAGGAACGCCGCACTCGACCACGGGTGCCGATCATGGGTGCTTACACAATACTGATCGCGGATGACTCCAAGACCGTTGTTCACGCCCTCAAGGGGATGCTTGAGCAGGGTGGCTATCGCACACTTCAGGCGTTTGATGGAGAGTCAGCAGTGACGGTGGCCAGAGAGGATAAGCCGGACTTGATCCTGATGGATGTGGTAATGCCAGGGCTGACCGGTTTTCAGGCAACCCGCGTTTTGCGCAAGGATATGGGGACCAATCATATCCCCATCGTCATGATCAGCGGCTCTGAGCAGCTGACGGAGAAGGCGTGGTGCCTCAGATTGGGGGCACGGGACTTCCTTCCCAAACCGATACAACGTGGTGCACTTTTTCATACTATTGAATCCTTGCTTGGTCTGACCGAATTGGCGAGCGCCTGACGGCCACTATCCCGCAGGCAAACTATCCTCGCCTGACCTCTGCAATTTAATATAGGGTTCTTACGATGCCCTATATATTTCTTTCCTCCAGTTATCTTTTGACCGACCGCTTGTTCGAGCGAGTAAGCGGGTGCTATTGTCCGTGCAATTATCCCGGGGTGTGTCATACAGGAGTGTGTCATGTCATCTAAGCAGAAACTGTTTTTTATCCTCTCGTTATTAGTTTGCCTCAACACCGTTGAGGCAAAGGTCGTAGCTAAGGATCTCGTATACAAGGTCAGCAATGTTTCGATGAAGGGTTACCTGGCCTATGACGATAGTGTCACGGCAAAGCGCCCAGGTGTCCTGGTGGTACACGAGTGGTGGGGCAACAATGAGTATGCGCATAAACGTGCGCGGATGTTGGCCGAGTTGGGCTATGTCGCCTTTGCCCTGGATATGTATGGCGAGGGTAAGGTCGCCACCAATCCAACGGATGCCAAGGCCTTTTCCTCCGCCGTGCGTAAGGACTGGGCCTTAACCCAGGCGCGTTTTAACGCGGGCATGGACGTGTTGCGTCAGCAGCCGAACACCGATTCTCGACACCTGGCGGCGATTGGATATTGCTTTGGCGGTGGCATCGTTCTGGACATGGCGCGTGCGGGGACCAAACTCGATGCAATGGTCAGTTTCCATGGTTCCCTTGCAAGTGCATTGCAGGTTAATCCGGGTCAGGTGATGACGCCGTTGCTGGTGTTGCACGGCAAGGCCGATGCCTTTGTCAAACCTGAGGATGTTGCTGCATTTGAAAAGTCAATGCAGGCGGCAGGGGCGAACTACAGGCTGATCCAGTATGAGGGAGCCACGCACGCATTCACCAATCCCGACTCCGATCGCAATGGCAAGGAATTTGGTATGCCTATCGCGTACAACGCCAAGGCCGATAAGGCGTCCTGGCAGGTCATGCAGAGCTTTTTACGCGACGCCTTCAAGTAGGGCTAACAAACCTTAAAGGTACTTGCTGCCAAACAGCATCTCCAGCGTGAATGTGAGGCTACGAGCCGGGTCGAAGTTATTGCTTGCCAGGTAACTGACTTGTGGCGAAAGCTCTGCAAACAACCACTTCCTGTAAAATTGTTGACGGTACCTTAGGCCAACGCGGTACTCCGTAATGGATAGGTCATACTGGTCGTTCCCAAGGAAGGCGAGCTGATAGCTGAGGTTGCGCTCGGGGCCCAGTCGCTGGAAAAATGCGAATTCCTGTCCCAGGTCGTAGTAATTGGTTATCTGTTTCCAGGCCCCGGAAGAGGTCATGCGATACAACCAGTCGGGATTGAGAGGGCGTTCGAATTCAAACGATGTCGTGTGCCCGCCTCCATCGGAGTTAAACCAGAACATGTTCTCGGAGAAACGGTAGTTCCATTCACCAAACGTATTTTTGTAGGCGAATCGTGCACGGATGAAGGGTATGAGTGGTGTGCTGACCTCCACCCCCAGTGAGCCATTGATGTCCCAGTGTTCGCTCTTGTTAATGGTCGACTGTAGTGAAGAGTAGTACTTGCTCGCCTCTGCAGCCTGTTGCGGTGAGCTGTAGAGCGGCTTCTTGTCGAGGTCGATACTGGTCTTGGCGTCACTCTCGATCAAGAGCATGAGTCTCTTTGAGGTCATGGGTAGGTCAACTTTGAAGTTTACCCCGCCACTAAACTGCACCTGTCCAGATTGATCGATCACGCTTGAGCCGGTTAATTGTGCCAGACTGCTGGTAGTTTCCTGATAGACCTTTTCCTCGGCAAAGAAGGCATCCAGGCTGCGCATGGTCTCCTCAAAGCCTTGGGCTATCGCGCGATAGGAGTCATCCACTGGGTTTGCAAGGTCCTCTGAAATAGTTGTAGCGGCTTGAGGGGCGGTATCGGTCTTTACTGGCTCACTCGGTGGCTCGGTGGCCTGGACCTCGGTGAATGATAGGCTAAGCGTAAGGGTGAGCCCTGCCAGGTACTTTAAGTCTGCTGTTGTAGATAGGAATCTCACGACGGCATTCTGACAAAATTTTCACGGGTCGCCTATGGATGATCTGGATTATCCAGTCGCTTGGCGCGAAAATGTGCAATGAAACTAGAGAGTGGTTTTTCATTATAGGTTTGGTTATGCTTGCGGTGTTGGTCACGGCACCCCGTGCTAGTTCATGTGGAATCTCCAGTCTTGTATCAGATACTGAATAAACGTATTGGCCAGTTGTTGGCTCGGGCCGGGGCGGCGATTTTTACAAACACGCTGGTCGGGATCGAGAAAGAGACCCTCCGTGTCGGTGGTGAAGGTAAGATTGCCCAGACTACCCACCCCATAGCTCTAGGCTCACCCCTAACGCATCCCTATATCACCACGGATTACTCCGAGGCCCTGGCCGAGTTTATTACACCTCCCTTTTCAGATCTGCGGCAGTCACTGGATTTTTTGGCGGACACACAACGCTTTGTATACAGCCAACTCAAGGATGAAATCTTGTGGGCCACGAGCATGCCGTGTGTCGTGGCCGGAGAGGACAGTATCCCCATCGCACAATATGGCAGATCCAACCCGGGGCGAATGAAGACGATCTACCGGGTTGGGCTTGGGTATCGCTATGGCAAGGTGATGCAGGTGATCGCGGGCGTGCACTTTAATTTCTCTATGGGTGAAGCCTTCTGGCAGGCCTATGCGGATACCGAGGGCAGTAAAGAGGAGCCACAGACATTTGTCTCATCACATTATTTCGATATGTTGCGTAACTTGCAGCGCATTGGTTGGCTAATCCCTTATCTCTTTGGTGCCTCGCCTGCAGTCTGTAAATCTTTCCTGGGGGGCAGGCCAACCAATCTCAGTGAATTCAATAGCAACACGTATTATGGCCCCTACGCTACCTCCCTACGTATGGGAGATATCGGTTATCAGAACAACAAAGAGAATGAGATTGGCATCAAGGCAAATTACGATAGCCTCTCCGAGTACATAAAGAGTCTGACGTGTGCGATCACGACCTCGTATCCTGGTTATGAAAGGATCGGTGTGAAGGTTGAGGGTGAATACAGACAGCTCAACACCAACATTCTGCAAATAGAGAATGAGTACTACTCCACCGTTCGCCCGAAACAAATCCTGGATGGGTATGAGAAGCCAACCATTGCCCTTCGCAAACGAGGGGTGCGATATATCGAGTTACGCTCCCTTGATGTGAATGCCTTCGACCCCCTCGGGATCAACGAGTCTCAGTGTCGTTTTATTGAGGCCCTGTGCCTGTTTTGCCTCTTGCATGAGAGCCCGCCGATCAGCGAGGTCGAGCGTAAGGAGATCGATATCAACGAATTGGCCACCGCTCACCGAGGGCGTGACCCCCAACTCAAGCTTTGGCGTAATGGACGTGAGCTTTATTTGTCGGAGTGGGGCAAGGAGATCTGCGAGGCCATGCAGGGTATCTGTGAACAACTGGATGAGGCCGAGGGGGGGCACGCTTACCGCGAGGCCCTTGCCTCCCAAATTCATGCGTTGGCAAATCCGGGATCTACCCCCTCGGCACGGGTGTTGGTGGAGATGCGTGAGCACAATGAAGGATTCTTCGCCTTTGCCCTACGCAAGTCACTGGAGCATAAAAACTATTTTATCTCTCATCCCCTCAGCCCCGAAAAGCTAAAGCATTACCATGTGCTTGCCGATAAATCCTTACAGCAACAGAGGGCTATTGAGGCGGGTGAAAAACAGAGTCTTGACGAGTTCCTGCAAGCGTACTTTGCTCAGCAATAACCGTAGGCCCTGCCCACTGTGCCAAGACGTAGGGGGACCTCATGCAGACAAATAATCAATTCTCGGTAGACAGTCATATCATCGAGGTCAATAAAGAGTCCTTTGGCTTCTCGATTACGCATAAATTCCATGGCAAGGTTGTATATACGGCCTCCTACGAGCGCAGCACAGATGCTATGCGTATGGCATCGAGTATCGGGTCATTTCATGAGTCTCAAGGGCACGAGGTCTTTCTCCTGGTCAACACACATCTGGAGACACTGAATCGACAGTAAAGCCCGTTCACGCCCGGGATTAGACCTTTCACTGATGCCCCGGCCCGGCTAGAATCGACTTCCCGTAGCCACCGTTGTTGCCCACTAATGGCCTCACTCATACAAATCAAAGATGGTACAAGCGGACTTCGCCTGCGTATCGATAAGCCATTATTTCGCCTGGGTCGTAGTAGTGATAATGAAATTAGTATCGATGACGAGCTGGTGAGTAAACTGCATGCGGTGATCGAGGCCATGCAGCCTGCCGAACCAGCAAATGGTTATGATTATTATTTGCAGGATAAAGATAGCACCAATGGTACTTTCGTTAACGATAAAAGGGTAAACCTCTACAGGCTCAAGCATAATGATGTAGTGCGCATTGGTTTGAACAGTTTCAGGTTTGTTGATGACGCCCACGAGGACCTGGATGAAACGGCGCAGTTATATCGGAGCTGGATCCCCGGGGTGTACTACACCGGGCAGAAGCAGCCCGGTGGTAAAAAGGCCGCGAAGAAGAAGAAAAAATAAAGACTGGCTCAGCAAACTTTTAACTTACTTTCCTGGGCCGTTGTAATCAATGTCCTCCGGTGCGATCGCCCCCCCTGAAATAATAAATGACATTGCCTCATCCATACTCCAGTCAGTTGAGACCAATTTATCCAGGGGTACAATCTCCATGTAGCCGGAGGTCGGATTGGGTGTTGTCGGCACATAGACTGCGGCGAGTTCGCGCCCGGTCTGTCTATCTTTCATTACCCGCGTGACGAAACCGATCGTCTTCATATCAGGCGAGGGGAATTCGATAAGGACTACGCGCCGAATGCTCTCGGGTTTCTGTTGTAACGCAGTGATCAATTTTTTCGCCGAACCATAAATGGTTTGTGCGATGGGTATGCGCTGTATAACGCGGTCGAACAGGGTCAGTAGTCTCTTGCCAATCACTCGTGTGGCCATCCAGCCCAGCAGATAAAGGGCAATGAGTGTTGCGATGACGGCCAACAGCGACAGGAAAACAGGGTGATTGAGCCACTGCGCAAGCAGGGGAAAGTAACCCTCGGCAGTCTTTGCCATGGCTCGGGCCCAAGGCATACCGATGTTGGATAGCTGCTGGAAAAACAGGTCGAAGACCCACCAGGTGATCCAGAGAGGAATGGCCGTAAGGACACCGGTGAGTAGGTAGCGTTGGAAGTGCAGTGTGATGGGTTTACTTTTCATACGAGTGGGTGCTTTACGGTGATTTTCCAAAGCCGGAACGGCGTGCTATGTTAGCCAAACGACAATCCCGTGTATACCGCAACAGGATAACGAAATCGATGTCCGAATTTTATACCATTCTCGAACGACTCACTGCCGCCATACTCATGGGCGGTGTCATTGGGCTGGAGCGTGCCTTTCATGGGCGCCCTGCTGGTCTGCGTACCCACGCGCTGGTGTGTACGGCCTCCAGTCTTCTGATGTTGTTAACGGTATTTCAGTGGGAGTTACTGTCGTCTGAGTATTTAAGCACCCTGCGTGTTGACCCTACGCGCATGGCGCAGGGCATCATGACCGGCATTGGTTTCCTCGGTGCCGGTGTGATCATGAAAGAGAATCTGACGATTCGCGGTCTCACCACCGCCGCCTCAGTATGGACGACTGCGGCCATCGGTATTATGGCTGGGATGGGCTTTTATATCCCGGCGGTGCTGGCCACTGTAATGACGTTTTTGATCCTGAGTGTTTTTGGTTGGGTAGAACGTCGCATGCAGTCGCGCCGTTTCGCGCGCCTGATGGTGCGCTTCAAGCGTCACGTTGGCCTGCCCCAGGCGCAGTTATATGAGGTTATCAATACCTACAAGATCAGCGCCTATGGTCCGAGTTATCACCTGGAAGAAAAGGGTTCCATCTTCGAATACACTATGACCATAAATACGAGAGACCCGGAAAACTTTCATCGTCTCGCCGATGCCCTGACAAACATTGAACAGATCGTCGAGTTCAGTATTCAACCGACGGGCGACTAGTGCTGTCTCGTTTTAATTGATGGTGATGTTTGGCTGCGTCAGTGCGGGAGTTTTTGACGCAATAACTCGCGATCAAACCACCATTGTTCCCCCACGATGACATCCAGGAGCTTCGCCAGATTGGGTATGAATACCTGCGGTTCACGCAGGCCCAGACGGATCATCCAGGTGTCCATCTCTTCCTGACTATTCACGCCGCTGTGTCGTTTAGCCACCTGCGCCAACATGTTGCTGGTAAGGAAGGTCAGGCTGGTGTGTTGTTCACCCTGGCAGCGGAGGTCGGCAATATAGTGCGCACTGATGGCTACCATGGCCGCGGCATCGGTATCGGCCGGGGTTTCATCGATCAAGTGTTGCAGGATCGCCACACTGGTCGAGGGTTGGATGGGAAAGGTCACTGCCAGCCAGGTACCCATGCCGAGGGCCGCGATAGAGGCGGGTTGTTCACATTGATAGAGGACGTTGCAACACTCCACTGCCCGCTGCCAGTCCTCCATATCCAGGAAGATATCGAGGCACTTGCGTGCCAGGTGCCAGGCCTCGATGTGGCGCTGCAAGGCCAACAGGGCCTCAGCCTGATCCAGTTCTATCTCGGTACGTTCCAGAGGTGAGTCTTCTGCAAGCTTGCTCAGTCGCTCGGTCGCTCGATCCAGCAGGGCCTGGGCTGAGGCCTGCGCATCCAGCATGTCGATGGGGGGATGGGTGGCCTCAGACATTGGAACCTCTCAGTGCATTTGGGCGTGGAAGTTTACACATTCTCATGTACAACAAACACCACCAGCCTATCCGGGTTTAGGGTGTGGGTCGTTGCCCTAGCGTAAAGTGGGTATCGACATCAAGCCAGATCCCATCATCGGTGGCGAGCGCCGCGACCTCCGCCAGGTGTGCCTGTTTAAACGTATCGCGTTGTGTCTCTGTTAATGAGGTCAGTAGGCCGCGAAAGCCCGTGTTCCACACGATCTCCCACCAGTCTTCGGCCTTGCCGAGGTGATATCCCATCTGTCTGGTCTCGACCTCTGTGTGAATGAATCCGGCGGCATCAAACAGATTGCGGCAGGTGTCTTCACCTGCCAGGCGTGCCCAGTTTAAAGGTGGTGGTGTGACCCCAAACTGCTCGAGTCGGTGTAGAAACAGGTCACGCGGTCGCCCGAATGCAGCAGGCGCAAAGCTGGTGATAATGAGATTGCCCTCAGGTTTGAGCAGACGTAGCCAACGTTGCAATGCGGCGGACATATCCTCCAGAAAAAAAAGCCCGAAGGCGCAGAGGGCGGCGTCGAAATAATTGTGCCGAAACTCGGGTGTCGCGGCGTCCATGAGGTGCAGGTCGATATTGTCGAGCGCCATTTTATTTCGATTGAAGTCGGCCTTGGCCAACATGTTTTCTGAAAGGTCGATGGCCTGCACGCGCCCACCAGGGAGGATGCGTTGTGCGGCGGCGATGGCGGCGATACCGGTACCCGTCGCGATGTCCAACACGCGGTCACCGGCCTTTAGTGGCAGTCGCTGCGTCATGTAGTCCGCCGCAAAGGGAAAGAATCTTTGCGAGGGGTTGTCATAGCCGCTGGCAACGAGATCGAAGAGTTGGGTGATTCCCTGCTGGCGAGCCTGTGGGGTATTCGTGGTTGGCATATCAGATGGCCCGTTAAGTGATGTAGTGTTCGCGCAAGATTTGCTGGGTAAAGCGACTGCGCAGGTAAAAGCCGCGGGGGAGGGTTTGGATCAGATCCCCCTCTGTGCCAGTGCTGGTGGTGAGGACCATGCTGTTGGCCGCCTTGGGTCGGATCTGCAAATAGGTACCGTGGCGGGCACTGATTTGATCAATCTGACCCATGCACAACATATCGGTCAACTCTTCCCAATCCTGGCGCAGGACGGCCTCCTGTTCCGGTGAGGGTTGCCAGAGTAACGCGTTGCCCACGCGGCGTTGCGGCAGAGGTATCTGAGGATCTCCCTCAAGAGGGACCCAGAGTACCGTCTGGAGTTTGCGCCGTACCCAGGAGGACTCCCATGTCTGGTGCGTGAGTTCGCGCAGGGGAACCACGCAGACATAGGTAGATTCCTTCGGCTGCCCACGACTATTGATGGGCAGGGTCTTCATCTCGATCTGGAGTTGGCGGAAATCGGGTTCGGCCAGGCTTGCGGCATCTGCCCCTAAAGCGTGTTCGAGCAGTTGCCCGGCCCAGCCCTTGGCCTGTCGCATTTGGCCCGGGATCGGTTGTTCAAGACTTTTTGCAATCTCACCCAACGACTGACCCGCGAGGGCGTGGGCGCGACCGAGGAGTTCGCTGCGTGTGGTTGGGGGAGAGGGCGTCATGGGGATAGTTTAACAGCCCCAGTCTCCTGAAAAATAAGCCATTCATCGGGAAGGAATTGACAAGTGATCGTGGGGCGTTTCTACTTCGGAAAGCTACAATTTTATGACAGGAGGTAGCCTGCAATGGAGACGATGCTGGAGTTGTTACGAAGCCCACCGATTTTATTCGGGGTGGCCCTGTTTCTAGGCCTGCTGGGTTTGGTTAGGGTGTTGCTCAATAGTGACGGGCACCTTCGCCGCAAGGCCACCGAGGAACGTCGCAAGTCGGGGCGTATGCCACCAGTGCCCTTCTACGATAGCAATCGCTTATTGGTGACGATCGATCGGCGTGGGCACGAAGACCGCCGTCGTGGACGCATCTTCACGGCAAGCCAGCAGCTACGTCACTAAGTGTTCTGGCGCCGCCAGTGCCCGGATTTACCGCCCTGTTTCTCCAACAGGGCGATACCTTCCATCGTCATCCCTCGATCCACTGCCTTGCACATATCGTAGATGGTGAGCAGGGCGATCTGAATTGCCGTCAGGGCCTCCATCTCAACACCGGTCTGCCCCGTTGTCTCCACGGTGGCCTCTGCGCGAACCCGTGAGGTCGCTTCATCGATCTCAAAGTCGAGGTTGATGCGTGTCAGCATCAACGGATGGCAGAGCGGTATGAGTTCAGCGGTCTTTTTGGCGGCCATGATCCCCGCAATACGTGCGATGCCAAGTACGTCGCCCTTTTTATGACCGCCACTTTTTATCAGGGACAAGGTGGTGGGCTGCATGCGAATATACCCCTCCGCTACTGCTGTGCGAGCCGTCTGTGCCTTGGCGCCGACATCGACCATGTGGGCATTGCCCTGTTCATTGAAGTGGGTAAGTTTACTCATGTTCGGTTGCCGAATCGCTGCGGGAAAATTGGCCTGAATTTCACAACATGATAGGCTGGACGCCCCCTTCAGGCAAACTACAATTGGTAACTGTCTATGCCCATCTCGGTAAAATTCTTTGCCCGCCTGCGTGAAACTCTGCAACGTGATGGCGCAACGCTTGATTACTCACCCGGGATGACGGTCACACAGGTTTGGCAGCAGGTCAGTGGAGGTATTGATATGCCTGATAACACCCTGATGGCCGTCAATATGGAGTACGTTACCCGAACCCAAGCAGTGCGAGATGGTGACGAGGTGGCCTTTTTTCCACCGGTAACCGGTGGTTGAAATGCGTATTGCCATACTGGGCTCCAGTTTTGAACCCTACACCGAGGTCAGTGCGCACGAACGGGCCATGAATGCCGCCGGCAAGTTTGGTGCATGCGCCACCTTTATCGGCAGTACGCGTGAGTTCAATCTGCAGGATGGAATTCACGCGCTCACATTAGAGCATTATCCCGGTATGACCGAGCGCTATCTCAAACTTATCGCCGATGAGGCCATGCAGCGATGGCCATTGCTCGATCTACTGATCCTGCACCGCGTCGGTGAACTGCATCCCGGTGACCCCATTGTGGCAGTGGCTGTTTGGAGTGCGCATCGTGGGGCAGCTTTCGATTCCTGTCGTTATGTCATGGAAGAGTTGAAGTCGCGGGCGCCCTTCTGGAAAAAAGAGACCTTTGAGAATCACGCGAGCTGGGTAGACAAGAATACTGAGGCGGGTTAAGGGTGGTGCCTTTCGGGTATGGCCCATGATAGGCTTGCGAAGAAATTATGTAGCCATGGATGCGGCCGTTTGTTCAGGTACCGATCGCACTGATTGCGGTGAGGTACTCCTCACGGTAATTTAAGAATTATAATAAGCCCGCAAAGGGAGACTAAGTGGCCGAGATAATCATTCTTGCAGTCTCTGTGTTACTACAATTGACGGCGGCCACACAGGCCCTGCGCATGATTCGCGTTACGGGTGGTATCTTTCCCTGGCTGGCCCTGTCTGTCGCGATCATTCTGATGACCGTGCGTCGGGTTATCTCCCTTTATATCTCCGTTGTAAATTATCCCGAGACACAGGCCCAGCTCAATGCGGAACTCGTGGCCTTGGTGGTCTCGATTCTTGTGTTGTTTGCCGTCATCGCGATCCGTCCCCTGTTTGCCTCTATCCGTCGTTCCGAGCAGGCCTTGGCGGAGCAGATTCGCCGCAATCAGGTGATCCTGGAATCCTCACCGGATGGTTTTTGGATTTTAGACATGCAGGGTCGTTTGCTTGAGGTAAATAGCACTTACGCCGAGATTTCAGGTTACTCCGTGGACGAGTTGATTGGGGTTGAGTGGCGTGACCTTGTGAGCGCTGAAGATGGAGCTCGGGTTGAGCAGGCGATGCGTGATTTGCCAGGTAAAGATTCAGCGCGCATTGAGGTCAGGCATCGGTGCAAGGATGGGGCGGAACTGGACGTGGAGATGACCGCCAAGTACGTGCAGATCAAGGGTAGCGAGATTATCTATGTATTCTCGCGCGACATTACGGATAGCAAACGCGCACGCGCAGAATTGTTTGAGCAGAAGGAGCGTGCACAGGTTACCCTGAGTTCAATCGGTGACGGTGTGATGACCACCGATGTAGAGGGCAGGGTACAGTACCTCAATCCGATGGCTGAGCAGCTTTGTGGTTTGCGCACTTGTGACGCCCTCAACCGCCCAACCGGCGAGGTAATGCGCCTGGTGGATGAGAATTCCCTGACGCCGATGATGGACCCGGTGGAGGATTGCATCGAGAGTGGCAAGCGAGTGCGTTTGCAGCAACACTCTCTTTTACAGAGTCATGATGACGAATCCAGTTATTCGGTCGAGGTGATGGTCTCACCCATACGCGATAGCAGCGGTCAAATGGTGGGGACCGTACTGATCCTGCACGATGTGACCGAGTTGCGTGGGATGGCGCGCCAGCTCTCATATCAGGCAACTCATGACCCACTTACCGGTCTTATCAATCGGCGTGAATTCGAATCCCGGCTGGAGAAGGTGCTGGAGCGCGCGCGCTATGCCAGCCAGCCCTACGCGGTGTGTTATATCGACCTCGACGAGTTCAAGATGGTCAACGACACCTGTGGTCATGTGGCCGGGGACGAGATGCTCAAGCAGGTTGCCCGCATCCTTGAAAAGGGGGTGCGTGAGTCCGATACACTGGCGCGGCTGGGCGGGGATGAGTTCGGCATCTTGTTGTGCGACTGTCCCCTGCCTGCGGCGCAATCCATACTGGAGAAATTACGCAATACCATTCGTGAGTTTCGCTTTGCCTGGGAGAACAATGTCTTTGAGACGGGGATTAGTGTCGGGCTGGTGCCGATTGACCCCAATAGCGGCACGCTTACCGATATTCTGAGTGCAGCAGACTCGGCCTGTTATGTGGCCAAGGAGCGTGGTCGTAACTGCATCCATGTCTTCATGGACGATGATAAGGCCATCGTGATGCGGCATGGCCAGATGCGCTGGGTTCAGCGTATTCAGCGAGCCTTGAGTGAGGGACGCTTTAAATTATATTTTCAGCGTATTCGTCCCTTGCATGGGAATGGCAAGTTGCGTGACCATGCCGAGGTCCTGCTCCGCATGCTGGATGAGGAGGGCAAGATCGTCATGCCCAATACCTTTCTGCCGGCGGCCGAGCGCTATCATCTAATGCCCGCCATTGATCGCTGGGTTGTACAGCAGGTGTTCAAATCCATCGCATCCTCAAGTTGTCTCGCCCACACCGACGTTGACCTCTGTGCTATCAATCTCTCGGGGCAGTCTCTGGGCGAGACAGATTTTCTCGCTTATGTGGAGGAACATCTGCAACGCTATCAGGTAGATCCGGGTCAGATATGTTTTGAGATTACCGAGACGGCGGTGATTGCGAATATTGCCCAGGCGCGACGCTTTATTACGATCCTGCGAGAATTAGGCTGCAAGTTTGCCCTGGATGATTTTGGAAGTGGCCTGAGCTCCTTCTCCTATCTAAAGAGCCTGCCTGTGGATTATCTGAAGATAGACGGTAACTTTGTGCGCAGTCTGCTACACGACACTAACGACTATAACCTGGTGGTTTCAATCAACCAGATTGGCCATGTGATGGGGATAGATACGATTGCCGAGTTTGTGGAGGATGAGGCTACTCTCGCGGCGCTGAGTAAGATCGGTGTGGACTATGCGCAGGGCTATGTCATCGCCAAACCCATGCCCGTTGCCTAGACCGCTGTCCTGTCAGGTGTGGGGGGTGACCGGGCGCCGGTTCAGGGCTAAATCCTCATCAATCGGAACGTCCTCAATACTGAAGGTCCCCGCTTTAAGGTCCCCCAGGATGTAGGTTGGATTGGCGCCGACCCCACCGACGGTACCGGGGTTGAGGTACAGCGTCTTACCGCCCTTGATGTTGTCGAGGTGACTGATCTCGGCGCGGTGGTCGTGGCCACAACAGACGATGTCCCATTCACCGGTCGTGGCCAGCGCGCGGGCGTAGTGCGGGTAGTGCACGAGAAAGATACGTTTGTTGGCGAGTTCAATCCCTGCATCCTGTCCGTGATAATGGATCACGCTCTCCTCGCTGTGGGAGAGCTGGGCCATATTATAAAGGTCACCCGTATTGTTGCCGTGGATGACGTGGACCGGTAGGCCGATCGGATTCAGAATTCGCAAGGTGGTGGGGGCGACGACGTCACCACAGTGCAGCACCGCCTCGGCGCCACGGGCCTTGGCGTCCTTGACGGCGGCGGCCAACAGAAAACGGTTGTCGTGGCTGTCCGACACCAGGCATATCTTCATGGGGAAATCGCTCTAGTTAGTAGTAGGGTTTGACTGGCTCACGATTAAAGCGCTCGACGGCACCGACAATCTCCTGGCGTGCCGCCTCGGCATCGACCCAGCCTTCCACCCTGACCCACTTACCTTCCTCCAGGTCCTTGTAGTGTTCGAAGAAGTGTTTGATCTGGGCTAGAAGCTGCATTGGCAAGTCCTGGGGCGAGCTGACCTGACGATACATCTGACACAACTTGGTAATCGGCACGGCGATTAGCTTGGCATCAGGGCCACCCTCGTCGGTCATCTGCAACATCCCCACTACACGGCACCGGATGACAGAGCCACTGATCAGGGGAACTGGCGTGACGACCAGTACGTCCACGGGGTCACCGTCTTCTGACAGGGTCTTGGGGATATAGCCATAATTGCAGGGATAGTGCATAGCGGTATTCATGAACCGGTCCACAAACATGGCGCCGGTGGCCTTATCGACTTCATATTTTACCGGGTCGCTGTGGGATGGGATTTCAATGATGACATTGACGTCATTGGGGATCTCTTTGCCGGGGCCAACTCTGTCCAGATTCATGGGGATATCTCATTCTTGCTGCGGAATAAAGGGCGTGTATTCTAACAGCCCCTACCCCCAATACAACGCCCAGAATGTGTGGGATCGTTAAACCAAAAGAGTCCGGTGAGCTCACATAGTGGATATCCTGGGTGAGTGGCCTTGGCGTGGAGGTACAGGGACTACCAACTGACACAGGTGTGACATGGTCGGGGTGAACGAGTTACTGCAGTTCCTTAAATCAAATTTCATGCAATCATTCATATTGGTGAGCAAAGCGCACCGTATTGCAACTTGAGGAATATTTTGCACATATAGATCATTGACTTGTGCACTGTCTGGGACTAGTTTTACACACTGTAGCGAATTGAAAGTTCAGGTGGGCGTAATTGCGATCACTGACTTGAAAAAAAACGGTGCTAGCCGATAAATCTAATCTGCAAATTCTAATCACATTAATCAAGCCAATATGGAGCGTAAAGAACAATGAGACTCGTACTGATTGGTGCCCCCGGTGGGGGCAAAGGCACGCAGGCCAAACTGCTTGTCGAAAAATATGGTGTCCCACAGGTCTCTACTGGTGACCTGTTACGTGAGGCCGTGGCGGCTGGTTCGCCACTGGGCCAACGTGCCAAGGCCGCTATGGATGCGGGTCAGCTGGTGTCTGACGACATCGTGCTGAATATGATCAAGGAGCGTCTGTCGAAGTCGGATGCCAGCAAGGGTTTCATCCTGGATGGTTTCCCGCGCAACCTGGCCCAGTCCGAGGCCCTGGATAAGATGCTCCAGTCTATGGGTAAGCCGCTTGAGATGGCACTGCTCATCGACGTGGACTTTGACGTATTGATGAAGCGCCTGACCGGTCGACGTACCTGCAAGTCCTGTGGCCAGATGTTCAATGTTTACACCTCTGCCCCCCGCGTCAGTGGTCGTTGCGACAAGTGTGGTGGTGAGCTGGAACAGCGCGCCGATGATAATGAGGCCACCATCAGCAATCGCCTGCGCGTCTATGAGTCCCAGACAGCGCCGCTGATCGATTACTATCGTAAGCAAAACAAGCTCCGTACCGTCCAGGGCGTGGGCGACATCAAGGGTATCTTTGCTGCCGTTCAGCGTGTAATCGAGGGTGGAGCCGGTGCCAAGGCCGCTGCAAGCAAGCCTGCCGCCGCGACAGCCAAGAAGAAGCCTGCGACCAAGAAGAAGGCCGCCAAGAAAAAGGTAGCCAAGAAGACTGCGAAGAAGAAGGCCGCCAAGAAAAAAGTAGCCAAGAAGACTGCGAAGAAGAAGGCCGCCAAGAAAAAGGTAGCCAAGAAGACCGCAAAGAAAAAGGCCGGTAAGAAAAAGGCCAAGAAGAAGGTAGCCAAGAAGAAGGCCGGTAAGAAAAAGGCCAAAAAGAAGGTAGCCAAGAAGAAGGCCGGTAAGAAAAAGGCCAAAAAGAAGAAGTAATCAATAAAGGGGGCTTGCTCGGTCTGAGCAAAGCCCCTGTTGGTTATCGGAAAAAGCGGGGATCTACCCGCTTTTTTCGTTTCTGGGATTGTGCGTTGGAAAGATATAGTATATTTGTAAACTAATGGGTCTCTGCACTTACAGTAAATAACACGATGAGCCACAGGCCGTGAGTCTTCAGGAAATCAATTCAGCCATCATCCTGGTCGTGGATGATCAGGTCCCGAACGTTAAACTTCTGTGCCAGATTCTGGAAAAGGCCGGGTTTAGTCGTGTGCTGTCTACTACCGATTCACGGCAGGCCTTGCCATTGTACCAGGAAAATGCCTGCGACCTTGTCCTGCTCGACATCAACATGCCGCATATGGATGGTTATGAGGTATTACAAAGCCTGCGTGAGCAGGATACGGATTACGCCCCGGTATTGATGCTGACCGCGCTGGATGACAAGGAGTCCCGGATTAAGGCCCTGGAGTTGGGTGCTCGCGATTTTGTCAGCAAGCCCTTTGATCGGGTTGAGCTGTTGTCTCGTATCCGCAACCTGCTGGAGATGCGTCTCTTACACAAGGCGGTCAAGCAGCAAAACATGGAACTCGAACAAAAGGTGCGAGAACGCACCCATGAATTGCACGATTCGCGCCTGGAGATCATTCGCCGTCTGAGCCGTGCCGCTGACTATCGCGATAACGAGACTGGCAATCATATCCTGCGCATGAGTAAGTATTCCCAACTGCTTGGGCTTGCCACTGGCATGGACGAACGCGAGGCCGAGATGCTGCTTACCGCCAGCCCTATGCACGATATCGGCAAGATCGGCATCCCCGACTCGATTCTGCTCAAGCCGGGCAAGCTCACTCCCGAGGAGTGGGAGATCATGAAGACCCACGCCAGTATTGGTGCCTCTATACTGGAAGGCATGACCTCTGACCTGATGCGGATGGCGCACGAGATCGCGCTTAACCATCATGAAAAATGGGACGGAAGCGGTTACCCAAATGGCCTCAAGGGGGAGGAGATTAGCTATTTCGGCCGGATTGTGGCGATAGCCGATGTGTTTGATGCCCTCACCACTAACCGCCCCTATAAGGCCGCCTGGCCGGTAGAGCAGGCGATGGAATACATCGCCTCGCAGCGTGGCCAGCACTTTGACCCCAAGCTCGTGGACCTGTTTGTAGAGATACTGCCCAAGGTGCTCACGTATAAAGACCGCTACGCCGACCCGAAAAATTAATTCCCGTCCAACTACACCCGCCGCCACGAATTTCCATCAATACACTGGTTCAACGCCGTCGTGCGTACCACTCGAGTATGTAGATGAGCAGGGAGGCCAACCATTCGCACAGGCGTTGGCGCCATCCCCGTCGCCGCCAATCATGGAGAAAGATCTCACGGCTGAGGCCGAAGTCTTGCAGAAACAGTTGTTGTACCTGGTGCGCAAAGGCTGGGTCATCAATGGCCTGATTGCCCTCGATATTCCAGTAGCGGTTCCATCGGTCCAGATTTGAAGAGCCTATGGATACCCAGTCGTCACACAGCTCGATCTTGGCGTGGATAAAGCGTGGTAAATACTCATAAATACGCACACCGTTTTGTAACAGGTGGGTGTAATGGCGTTGTACGGCACTGTTGACCCAGGGGTGATCGCTGTGTGACCCCGGCAACAACAGGCGAACATCGAGACCTTGCCGTGCCGCCTTGCGTAACATGCGTCGAATCTTCCAGGTCGTGACGAAGTAGGGGCTGGCGATCCAGATACGCCTTTCGGCCCGTTGCATGTGCTGGAGCAGGCCGCGCAAGATGCCCTGGTCGTGAGTACCCTGTGCGAGTAATACGCGTCCACGCTGCTCACCTGCGGGTGGACAATCCATCTCACTTGCTGTCTGTAGCGGCAGCGGGTTGTACTCGGACCAGACCTCGGCATAGGCCTGTTGCCAGTCTGCTACCACCGGGCCGCGGCACGCCAGCATCACATCGTGCCAACTGACATGATCATCTGTGGAGAGAAACTCGTCGGTAAGCCCGGCACCACCGACGAAGGCAACATCGTTGTCCACGATCAATATCTTGCGATGGTCACGGTAGAAGTTGCGGCGCAGACCACGCCGTAGATACACCGGGTTATAGAACTGCAGGTGAACACCAGACTGGAGCAGGCGACTGCGATCGGCCTCGCTGAGATTGTGAGAACCGTAATCATCAAACAGGGCGCAGACCTGGATGTCACGCTGAGCCGCGGCGCAAAGTGCGGCGATGAAACGGTCCGCTAACTCACCGGACTCAACCAGGTATTGTTCCAGCCAAATGCGCTGTTGCGCCCCGGTAATGGCGGCCAACATGGCGGGGATAAACTCCTTGCCATCGATGAGTAACTGAAATTGATTCTGATCGCGCCAGGGAAAGCGATACTGCGTAGCTTTGCGCAGGCGAAAGGGCTTCATGTCTGGGTGGTTTGAAGATTTAACTGGCCGTTATCAATCGTGACCTGGATGTGCCCCGCCAGCAACTCGCGCAACTGTTTACCGGCGAGGCGGCCACGCCAGCCGTGCAGTAATTCAGTGTCCTTACCCAGTACCAGGCGTTCGAGGTCCTTGCGCGAGGCGAGAATAGCAGGGGAGAGGTTTTGTCTCACGGCAAGATGGCGCAATACGGCCATCATGAGATCTACCAGGCTCTCTTGCTCGGCGCTCAGCCGATCAAACTCAGTGGCCTGTGGCCACTCCGAGCTCGGCATGGCGATGGCCTGTTGTACGGCCCTGATCAACTCACCACCGAACTGACGAATCTGGCCATCATTGAGTCCTCGCACCTTGCCAAGCCCCTCTATATCTTTGGGTTTCATACGCACGATGGTTAGCAGGATGTCGTCGTTGAGTAGCCACTTACGCGGGCGGTCCAGGCGTTGAGCCTCGCGCTCACGCCAGGCCGCCAGTTGTTGCAGGATCGCCAGCTGGACGCCGCGCAATTTCATACTGCCACTGACGCGCTGCCATTGTTGCGTAGGTTCATTCTCATACAGCTTTGGGTCACTGAGGGCGGTAAAATCTTCCACTAACCAGTCGCTGCGGCCCTGGGCAGCGAGTTGTGTCTGCATCATGGGGTAGATCTGGTGCAGGTAACGCACGTCATCGGCGGCATAGCTGATCTGTTCGGGGTCGAGCGGGCGCTGTGACCAGTCGGTGCGGGTATGGGTCTTCTCCAGTTGAACCTTGAGCATGCCATCGACCAGATTGGCATAGCCGATCTGGTCATTGAAACCGAGCAGGTTCGCGGCGATCTGGGTGTCGAAGATCGGATGAGGCAGCTTGCCACGGAGGTGGTGAAAGATCTCCAGGTCCTGTCTGGCCGCGTGCAGGACCTTGACGATGTTGGGATTGTAGAGGAGATCATACAGGGGTTGTAGATCATCGATACGCAGCGGGTCAATGATGGCAATTTCATTACCCGCGGCCAGCTGGATCAGGCAAAGCTTGGAGTAATAGGTCTTTTCCCGCAGAAACTCGGTATCGAGACTGATGACGGTATGGTGGGCGATCGCACTACAGAAGCTCTGCAAGGCGGTAGTGTTATCGAGGTATTGAATATCGCTGGATTGTGTAGTCACGAGTACGTCCTGTTACATGATGATGGCGATAATACTATATCGGGGCTGCAAACTGTTTTACCATTCGGGCACCCGAGTCAACCGTCAGCCCCAGATAAAGCCCATCCCTTAAAACCATGCGTCAGCTGTTTGAAGTCTTCTGGAAGATATGCCTGCTACGCAAGGGGCCACAGGACCTGCCGCACTCGGGACTCCTGCTGGGGCTAGCCCTCGCGGCACACATATTCATGGGGGTCATCCTCATCCTGCAGGGGGATGACCGAATACAGGATGCCTACACTGCGATCCTTGGTACATTGCTTACAGTGGTGTTGCTCAGTGTGATCTTGCAGGTGGCGCGACGCGGGTCGCGCCTGATCCAGGCCCTGACCGCGCTGGCGGGCTGCGAGGTCATTATTGGCGTCTTTTATCTATTACTGGGGGCGCTGGCGATCTTCCTTGGGGAGGATGCCGATGCCCTGGCGCTCTTCTGGCTCGGACTACTGAGCTGGAATATCGTGGTTGTCGGGCACATCCTGCGCCATGCCATCAATGTGAACCTGCCTATCGGGGTCGTTTTGAGCGTGCTCATGACGATCGTGCAGTATCTGGTCAATGATTTCTTAATCCATTAAACGAGTCTCGTATGCGAATTCACATCCTGGGGATCTGCGGCACTTTCATGGGCGGCATCGCATTGCTGGCGCGTGCGCAAGGTCACACCGTGACCGGCTCTGATGCCAACGTCTATCCACCTATGAGCACACAGTTAGAGGCCGCAGGCATCACCCTGATGGAGGGTTACGCGGCCGAGCACCTGCAACCCCCCCCCGATATGGTAGTAATCGGCAATGCCATGTCGCGTGGCAACGCCGCCATCGAGTACACCCTGGAACAGGGG
>JAHEDA010000151.1 GCA_024641445.1 Gammaproteobacteria bacterium | reverse complement strand
CATTAAACCCTGTTCGCGATTGAAGGCGCGGATCAAGACCCAGTGTTGGTGCTGGGTGTATTGATGCAATAGCGCGGGGTGACGGGTGTGACTCTCGGTATTGGGGCCCCAGTGCATGCAGCAGGTGTCGATGCGTTGGGCATTCAGCAGGTCGAGGCCGAGGCGGGTGCCGGTGGGTGAATAACTGATGAGGGCGTGCGATTTGGTGTCCTGGGCGAGTTGCGTGATCACACGATAGAGCAGGGGGTCGTCGCTGCCACCGATGATCAGGCGGTCGGTGAACAGGCCGCCGTGGGAGGAGTCGAGCATCCAGCGGTCCACCAGTTCGCGCGGGAACATCCACTTGCCGGTGATCTTGGTGGCGGGGATGCGCCCCTCGTTGACCAGCACATAAATCTTCTTTTCATTCAGGTGCAGATACTCGGCGACCTGCTTCACGCTCATGAAGGCATCGTGGGGTGAACTCGGCAGGGGATTGAGATTTGTCGCCATGCTTATTCGGCCAGACTCGGTTCCAGGCGGCGCGCCGGCATGGCGTCGTAGTCGAGGGAGTCGACACCGTTATAGACCATGAAGTGCTTGCCCTTGGCGCGGGCGATGAGGGTGACGCCGACCTTGCGCGCCAGCTCCAGCCCCATCTGGGTGACCCCTGAGCGCGAGACCAGGATCGGGATGCCCATCTGCGCGACCTTGATCACCATCTCGGAGGTGAGGCGGCCGGTGGTGTAGAAGATCTTGTCGGCACCGGCGGCGCTGTGCAACCACATATACCCGGCAATGGTGTCGACGGCATTGTGGCGGCCGACATCCTCCACGAAGTGCAGGATCTGATCGCCCTGACAGAGGGCGCAGCCGTGTACCCCACCCGCGCGTTTGTAGACCTCGTTATAGTCGTTAAGGTTGTCTAACATGCGATAGATCAATGACTGGGCGATGCGGGGCTGGCTCAGGTGCAGCTTGTCCAGATTATCCATCAGATTGCCAAACACCGTGCCCTGACCGCAGCCGGTAGTAACCGTCTTGTGTTCGAGTTTCTTGTCCAGGCCATCGACCCCACCAAAAGTGGTGACGGCGGCGGACTCGGTCTCCCAGTCCACTTGAATGGCCTTGATATGGCTAACATCCGGCACAAGGTTTTGATTGCGTAGCCAGCCCAGCACCAGCAACTCGGGCTCGGTGCCCATGGTCATCAGGGTGAGGATCTCGCGCTTGTCGAGATAGACCGTGAGGGCGCGCTCGGAGGCAATGTGACCACTGCGACGCTCACCGTATTCATCGTTTGCGACGACCTGGATGGCGGCCTCCAGTCCACTGTGACTGAGTGCGGGAACGTTAAGTGTTGTTGCGGTCTGCATGGTGGTGCTCCTGTGGTACTAAATATAAGTGTCCGAAGAAGTAACTTTTGATCCCCTCATCCCAACCTTCTCCCGGAGGGAGATGACTCCAGGGATGGAGGAGGTAGAGCGACGCAGGAAGCCAAAGCCGAAGGTTAGGATGAGGGGATATATGGTTTTCATTTAGAAACATTTATTTAACCGCCGGTCTTATTCATATGTCGAAACAGTACCGGCTGCACGGTCATGTCAAACGCATGTCCCTTGGGCTTGAGTGCCATGGACTCGCGAATAGCCTGTGACAGTTCCTCGGGTGAATCCGTTTGCCCGCGCACGATCTGGCGCAGGTCCACCGAGTTTTCCTGGCCGAGACATAACAACAGCCGACCCTCGGCGGTCAGGCGCACGCGATTGCAGTCGCCGCAAAAGTTGTGGCTGTGGGGTGAGATAAATCCGACGCGGGTCTCGCTGTCGTGAATACGATAGTAGCGTGAGGGGCCGCCGGTATTCGCCGTACTCGCCGATAGATCAAAGTGCTGGCGCAGGTCACGCAGGATCTCATCGCTGGAGTAATAGCTGCACAGGCGGTCGTGTTCATTGACGATGCCGAGGGGCATCTCCTCGATGAAGCTGATGTCGAAGGCATTGCTATGCGCATATTCGACGAGGTCGATGACCTCATCGTGGTTCTTGTGTTTCAGGATTACGGCATTGAGTTTGATCTTGTCGAAGCCCGCCGCCTGTGCCGCCTCGATCCCCTCCAAGACCTGGTGCAAGTTGCCGACGCGGGTGATGTGACGAAAGCGCGCCGGGCGCAGGCTGTCCAGGCTGATGTTGATACGGTTAACACCCGCATCACGCAGCCTGGTTGCATAGCGCGAGAGTTGCGTGGCATTGGTAGTGAGGGTCAGTTCATCGAGGCCGGGCAGGGCGCCAAGGTGTTCAAAGACATGCAGGACGTTCTTGCGGATCAATGGCTCGCCGCCGGTGATTCGGATCTTTTTTACGCCGAGGTCCACAAACGCGCTGCCGATGCGCACGATCTCCTCCAGACTCAGCATCTGCTCGCGCGGGGCAAACTGCATGTCGTCGGACATGCAGTAGATACAGCGCAGGTCACACCGGTCGGTGACCGAGATGCGCAGGTAACTGACCGTGCGCCCAAACGGGTCGATCAGGATCGGAGCATCGCTCGCGTTCACCCGCGTAGGCGGCATTGGAGAGTTGATAACGGCGCTCATAAGGTCCTCGCGTGAACAGGCGTCCTCAGACTCAAGCAATATCTATTCCCATCTGCACAAGACTCGACAGTTTCCTTTATTAGCTTGCTATGTCGTTGATGTGCGTGTGCTTAGGTGTGTGGGCGACGAATGTTTTCAACACCGAATACCCATAAGGCAGATGCTGGCAAGGCGTGGCATGCGGCAAATTGTCCCAACTCACTCGATGCGTTTGGTCAAATTGACCCGTTTTAGGGGTAGCTTCGCATCGTGCCATTTTTACTAATTCGCCAAGCCACTAGTAATGCGTGAGATTTTTCCCAGCAAGGTCACTGGTATACAACTTGCAGTTTTGTGTTCACACGAAATCACGCGGTGCACGGTATGACGACCACGATCGAGGAACAATTACAGGATATTCCCACCGCTTTCTCGGTGGTGGTACTCATGCAGCGTCAGCCCAGCACGATCAGTAAGTGGAGTGATTATCAGTGGGAGGCGGTGGGGGTGATGGTGCAGGGCGATGACACACCCTACACCGAGATGCCGCAACTCGTCTTCGAAGATGGCGAGGTGAAGCGCTATCTTTACGGGCGCTTTCGCCTGACCCTGCATGCGGACGAGTGCGAGAGCTATTACTACAATCTCATTTCGCCCGAACCGCGCTGCTATGTGGTGGCGCGCACCGATGATGACAATATCCCCGTCCCGTTTCTGGTCAGCATGAGTTTCGATGAGGTGCATGCCTACATCGAGACCGATGAGCAGGTGTTTGCCGTGGCGATACCCGCGGAGCTCTATCGCTGGATCGAAGACTTTGTCCTTCTGCACTATGCCCCCGAGAAACGCAAGAAGCGCAAGCGCGATGAGTGGAAAGAGGCCGGTGAAAAGGGGCGCATGCATGAGCACTGAGGCGGATGACACCGATGAGGCCGTAGCAGGCGAAGGCCTGCTGGGGCGTTGGTCGCGGCGCAAACAGTCGGCGCGGGCAGAAGAAAATAACTTGCCTGCCACGACTTCTGGGACCACCACGCCGGAGGCGACTCCCCTTACCGATGCTGACATGCCATCCCTGGAGAGCCTGAACGCAGACTCGGATTACAGTGTGTTTTTTTCACCCCGCGTGAGCGAGGTCCTGCGGCAACAGGCCTTGAACAAACTCTTCAAGTTACCGGGCTTCAACGTGCGGGATGGCCTGGATGATTATGACGAGGACTTCACGCAATTTACCTCGCTCGGTGACATCGTCACCTCGGATATGAAACATCAATTAGAGACTGAGGCGCGTCGCGTTACACAGGACACCCCGCCAGAGCAGCCACCAATACAGTCAGACGCGCGCGCCGCAGAGACGGACACACCGATAGAGATTGAGACCGATGCAACCACAGACGTCAGTGACCGCTCGACTGACACGAAGGAGGAACAGGTATGACATCAGCACAGACACAGACCAATACCCAGGCACGCAGCCAGGCACAGGCCGCGGTGGAGGGTGTCAGCGTCAAGCCCACTGCGCGCGTCGAATACAGCTCACGCGGACACGTTGCGATCCTCGGTGGACCGGAGGCGCTGGAGTTTGCGCCGAGCCTGCAAGCACGCCACAAGACCACGGTGATCCTGACCCACGGCGAGGAGACGCCGTCTACCAACATCATCTCGCTGGCGGGGCGTGGTTTGTCAATTGAGGGGTATCTCGGTAATTTCACCCTTAGTCTGGGTGATGCAGGCAAGCCCAATCACGAGACACTGAAGGTTGATTTGGTGCTCGATATGGGCGAGTCGCCGATTGTGAGTATGCCACTGCCACCGCCCGGTTATCTCGTGTGTAGCAGCGATCACACCAGCCTGGATCAGGCGCAGGCAGAATTGGCCGAGATGATCGGCACCTTCGAGAAACCGCGCTTCTTTGATTACGATGCCTCGATCTGTGCCCACGCCCGTTCGGGACAGGCGGGATGCAATCGTTGTGTCGAGGCCTGCCCGGCCGATGCCATTACCGCGCTGGCGGAGTCGATCGAGGTCAATCCCTATTTGTGTCAGGGCGGTGGGGTGTGTGCCAGCGTCTGTCCGAGTGGCGCCATTCGCTATGTCTATCCCAGCGCCAGTGACATGCTGAATCGCATCCGTGCTTTGTTACAAAGTTATCGCCAGCACGATGGCGTGCAGCCGCTGCTGTTGTTTGTGGCTGAGGACGATGTAGGTCTTATCACCGATATTCCTTCCAACATGCTGCCGGTGCCGGTGGAAGAGGTGGCCAGTGTCGGCCTCGACATCTGGTTGTCTGCACTGGCCTACAGCGCGCAACAGGTCATCCTGTTTGATAGCGGCAAGGTTTTTTCACGCGTGCGTGCGGCCCTCGACGAGCAGTTGCGCACGGCGGCCGAGGTCCTGCGCGGACTGGGTTATCCCGCGGATGCCATACGCTGGGCCGACGCCGCACAACTCAATGCGGAGTGCGGCGCGGTGATGCCGACATTTCAGGCCGCGACCTTTGGTGGTTTGCACGAAAAACGCCGCGCCATGTTTATGGCCCTGGATCATCTCTTTGGCGCGGCACCATCACCCGCGGCCATGGTGTCGCTCAGCGTGGGTGCGCCCTTTGGTAGCGTGCACGTCGATGCCAACTCCTGCACCCTGTGCATGAGTTGCACCTCGGTGTGTCCGATGCACGCGGTGTACGCAGGGAACGAGCGCCCGCAACTCCTGTTTAATGAGTCACAGTGTGTGCAGTGCGGCATCTGTGCCGCCGCCTGTCCCGAACACTCCATCACTCTTGAGGCACGTCTCCTCGCCGATCCGGCCCTGCGCGAACGCACGGTGACCCTGCACGAGGAGGAACCGCTGGCGTGTGTGAGTTGCGGTAAGCCGTTTGCGACCCGTTCCGTGGTCAACAACATGCTCGCCAAACTCGAACATCACTGGATGTTCCAGAACGAGCGCGCCAAGCGCCGCCTGCAGATGTGTGATGACTGCCGTATCGCCGATATCGTGGATGACCCGGAGGCCATGCAGCAGGGCTTTATCGCTACACCCCGGCAATAAGGTATTACCCCTCCCATGGGCCGAAACGACATACGTGGACAAGTTGGCAAGGACAGTTTGGCCCAAACTGGTCTGTTTTGGCTTAGTGACCTCGTAGCGTATGGATTTTGGTTCCCTTTTACTCCCTTTTTTCATTCCAAGCCTGGCCTGATGCTTGCCTAAGGTTTGTCACCATGAAGGACATTACATGAGCCTACAAAAACAAGAAGCCGCCCTTCACACCTCGGTGCAGGTCCCCGTGTGGGATGCGCCACCGGTCGCCGAGGAACAGGTCTACCGTGCCGGGGCCTATCGTCTGTTGGGTTCCTTGTTGCGCGCGGCACCGGATCAGTCGGTGCTCGACCAGATTACGCAATTGGCCGAGGTCAGCGGGCAGCACGATGAACTGGCACTGGCCATGAGCATGCTGGGGCTGGCCGCACGGAGTAGCACTCCGCAGGGTGTCGATGACGAGTTTCATGCCCTGTTCATCGGGCTGGGGCGTGGTGAGCTGGTGCCCTATGGCTCCTGGTATCTCACCGGTTTTCTGATGGAGCGCCCGCTGGCGCTA
>JAHEDA010000150.1 GCA_024641445.1 Gammaproteobacteria bacterium | reverse complement strand
CCTTCGCCTATGGCACCTATTTTCTCGTGCGCACCCTGATCTTCGGTAACCCGGTGCCGGGCTATCCCTCCTTGATCACCATCATGCTCTTCATGGGTGGCATCCAGCTCATGGCCATCGGCATCCTTGGTGAATACATCGGCCGCATTTTTACCGAGACCAAACAGCGTCCCCTCTATTTTCTGAATGACTATCTGCCCAGCGAGGCGGGGCCAGCACCAACGCGGGTGGGGCATGACAAGCAGTGATGCAGTGACGGTGCGGGTATGGCGACAGTTTACGGCCTTCGCCATTGTGGGCGCCATTGGCACCGTCGGGCACTATTCGACCCTGGTGACCCTGGTAGAGCTATTTCGCGCCAACCCGGTCTTCGCCACGACGGTTGGATTCACCGTGGGGGCCGTCATCAATTATTTTCTGAATTATCGCCTGACCTTTCGCAGCGACAAGCCACATCGTGAGGCGATGACAAAGTTTTTGATCGTGGCCCTGCTCGGCGCGGGTTTAAACAGTCTGCTCATGCACGCGGGTTTGCAGGCAGGTATGTATTATCTTGTCGCCCAGCTTATCGCCACCGGTGTGGTCCTGGGGTTTAACTTCTTACTGAGCAGGTTGTGGACGTTTGCCTGATATTCACGCTTAATTAATTAAAGAGTCATACCATGCGTCGATTTGTCACTGAATTTTTAGTCACCCTGGAGAATTCTCGCAGCCTGCAGCATCGTCTGTTGCTGGCATTTATTGTCCTGCTAGGTTTTGCCCTGCGTTTTCACGCCTGGTGGTTTGGTCAGGGTTACCATTTCTTTAGTTATGGTGACGAGCTGAATGCCTATGAGTATGGTATGCAATACCTTGCCGGGGAAGAGCATGCGCAATATCTGGCGCAACCTACCTTTGGTATGGGGCGGGTGCCGGGGCTGTTATGGACCTGGACCTGGGTCGCTCTCTATAAACTCGGTGGCAACACCCTCTTGGGCGCTGCCTTCTGGATGATGTGCCTGACCTCCACTGCAACGATTTTTATGTACTGGTTGGCACGTCAATTTTTTTCACCACGCATGAGTCTGCTGGGCGCCTTTTTATTTGCCACCGCGCCGTGGGCCATTTATTACTCGGTGGGTACCTGGAACCCCTATCCCATGGTGCTGCTGGGGGCGGGACTCTTTCTGGCAAGCTGGCGCGTGGCGAGCACCGAGCGGAGCCGGGCCGTCTTTCTCGCCTGCGTGTTCGCGGCGGCAATCCCGCAATACCATATGATCGGTGTCTTCTACGCCCCGGTACTGTTGTTGCTGTTTATCCTGCGTTGGCGAGAGCTCAACTATTCATGGTTAGCCGCCGGGATAGTGGTGGGTATCGCCTTTTACGTGCGCTATCTCATCGGTGATGCCGCTCACGGCTGGCAGAATCTACACCTGATGCTGTCGGCGGATGCGCCCTTCTCCTTCAGTGTGGCCAAGGTTATCAGTGGTCCTATTACGACACTGTCGAACATGACGGGAAACTGGGCGGGTTATGGCTACGAGGCCTTTGCCGAATTTGGTGACTGGTTGATGTGGGACCATCGCCTGTTGCTGGTGGTTAGTCTGTCCTCGGCGGTATTGGCGTTATTTTATGTGGGCAGCCACCTGCGCAGTTTTTATACGGCGCTAAAACAGCAGCGCTTTTCCCTCTTTGCCGCGCTACGGCAGTCGCCCATGCTGACCTTTACCGGTATATTTCTATATCTGCCGTTGATACTGTTTCTTCTTACCGGGCATAACTACGCTACGCGATATGCCATCTTGATCCTGCCACTGCTTTTTTTATTGCCGCTATTCGTGTTGCAGAAACACCCGCTTGGCTGGGTTGGCCGATGGCTGCCGCGTCTGATGGTGGCGACAACCGTGTTTAATCTCTACATTGTGGTTGGTTTCTACATCTATCAGGGCAAACAAATCACTGATGGGAAAGAATTCATGCCCTGCCAGTCGTGTCTGGTTAGTCTGGGTGAGGCCTTGCGCAAAGATGCGGGTGCAGGTAAGTGGAGGGAGATAAGCCTGGATCAGAGTGCCACCACCCTGCCAGAGGAACGGCAAAAGATGGCGTTTGACATAAATTACTATCTAACGGTGTTCCAGCAATATGTTGAGCACGTGGTACCTGACAAGGCTAACGCGGTGAAATATCGTTATGCCCTGCTGGGGGATAATACTTGTAAGGTGGATCTGTGCGTCTACCAGTCACACGATATCGCCATCGTGAGGGACAGGTAGGAATAGAGTTGTCGAGGCCGAGCGTTAGAGGTGTACCAGTCCAGGTCTTTTGGTTTGGGCTACATTGGCATCCTGCCACCCAAAAGGTGCAACCGGTTTCCAGGCGCTGTCGATATTGGCAGGGGGCTCAACGGTGTCGAACGGTTCTGCAGCCATTCTGTTCTCGCCGGGTACCTGGTTCGTGTTTGGTATTTATCCCGCACGTAAGGCGGCGTTACTGAACCCCATACAGGCACTGAGTTACGAATAACAAATTCTGATCAGAATCTAATCCAGCGCTGGCCCCAGCAGAAACTCAACGACCTCAAAGCCATGGTCTTCGAGGGCGGCGGCTACCTCGTCCCAACCATAGTCCGGATTCTCTTCCTCTACCTGGGCAATGATGCCGGTGACGTGACGGAACACCTCGTGCTCTTCGTAATCCGTCGGGATACGCACCAGGCGAATGGCATCATAGTCGTGTGCCGGTAGGATCATCAGGCGATTGCTTTTCATGTTGTTATCCCTTTACTGGTTTCACCAAGGCGGCCGCGCGTTTGGCGCGGTCGCGACACTCATGGATATCCTCACCATAGGCCAGCGCCACGCCCATGCGGCGACGGGTGAAGGACTCCGGTTTGCCGAACAGGCGCAGTTCGGTGCGGGGTACGCGCATTGCCGCATCGACATTCTCGAACGCGATGCCCTTTTCCTCCAATTGACCGTAGATGACCGCACTGGCGCCGGGATTGCGCAGTTCGGTGGAGACGGGCAGTCCAAGTATGGCGCGGGCATGCAGTTCAAATTCATTCTGCCATTGTGTGGTCATGGTGACCATGCCGGTATCATGTGGGCGCGGGCTCACCTCACTGAACCAGACCTGTTCACCCTTCACAAACAACTCGACACCAAACAGGCCCCGACCACCCAGACTACCGGTGACGGCACGGGCGATGTCTTGCGATTCCTGCAGGGCGGACATGTTCATGGGCTGCGGCTGCCAGCTTTCGACATAATCACCCTTCACCTGACGGTGGCCAATGGGGTCGCAAAAATAGGTCTCGACCACGCCCTTCTCATTCAGTGCGCGCACCGTCAGCAGGGTGATCTCATAATCGAACTGGATCATCTCCTCGACAATGACGCGGCCACGATCAACGCGACCACCGCTCTTGGCGTAGTCCCAGGCGGTTTGCACATCGGCGGGGCCTTCGATGGTGGACTGCCCCTTGCCCGAGGATGACATCACTGGTTTGACGATGCAGGGGTAGCCAATCCCTGCATCGATCGCCGCCTGTAATTCCTGCAGTGATTCGGCAAAGGCATAGCGCGAGGTGGATACACCCAATTCCTCGGCGGCGAGGCGACGGATACCTTCACGGTTCATGGTGAGTTGCGTTGCGCGTGCGGTGGGGATGACCTCGGCCAGGCCATCGGCCTCGATGCGCGCCAGTTCATCGGTGGCGATGGCCTCGATCTCGGGGACGATGAGTGCCGGGCGTTCACGCTCCACCAGTTCACGCAGGGTCTTGGGGTCGGCCATGTTGATGGCATGGAAGCGATGTGCCACCTGATGTCCGGGGGCATTGGGGTAGCGATCGACCGCAATGACCTCCACCCCCAGGCGTTGCAGGGCGATGATGACCTCCTTACCCAGTTCACCACTGCCGAGCAGCATGACGCGGGTGGCGGAGGGGGAGAGTGGGGTACCGATGCGGGTCATGGTGGTGATCTCGTGTTGACGATAATGCGGTTATTATACGTGACCGAGGTGGGCTGCAAACGGCTTTATCTTGCGTTATGGTGTGTCATTGTATGGCTATATAACAACCCGCGGAAACACTATGGCTGAGAAGATCCTGTTCTCGATTGTTGAGTCACCGACCCACCCCAATTTCTCCAGCCTGTATAGTCGACTCGGCTTGGTAGAGCAGCGTTATGACTCTGTGCGTAAGGCCATCAATGGTCTGAAACAGTCGCGGCCGACGCTGGTGGTGGCGGAGTTTTTTTACGGCTACGGTAACAACTACGCCGGGGTGAACATTAGTAACCTGGATGTCTTTCTGTATAGCCTGCAAAAGTATGCGCCGCAGGCCAGGGTGATCGTGCTGGTGGAGAAGGATGAACGTGCGTTTGTGGATAAACTGGCATCGCTTTTCACGTTACAGGCGATACTGGTGTCTCCGGTCGATGCGATCTTGATGGAAGAGACACTGCAGGGACTTTAGTGGGTCCCCGCGTAGGCACCAAGGTGGGGCCTAGTCCTCGTCTTTACCCCAATCATCGTCATCATCAGAGCTCTCATCATCACTAACCTCGATATCATCGTCGGTATCGATGACGCCACCATCACTATCATCGGCACCTGCCACGGCGGTGCTCTTCTTCTCGGCCGGAATGGCGCTGCCGCCGGTAGAGGGGGCAAACACGACACGATACAAATTCGGTTTGGCCTTGCGCAGGGCCTTTTGATAAGCGTTAGCGATCTCTTCGCTGTTGTAGTCTGCGGCCGGTGCATCCTTCAACTTGGCCTGGATGATCTCACGACTGTACTCCACCAGCTCGTTGCGCTCCTGGTTATACAGAAAAATTGTCTTACGATTGCCCGTGTCCACACGGTCATCGCTCGCGACCAGTATTTTCTTGCTTGCCAGGGTGAGATAGCCGACCCAGAGGTGTTTGTCCTTCATGTCCCTTTATTCCCAAAACTCGATTGCCCCGGTTGGGGTATAGGCGTGAATGATAGCGATTTTTTACCTAACGTCCAGTGGCAATCCGTGACTTATTCCGGTACTACCCATTGAACTAAATGGTGTCCCTTCCCGGCTGGACTGAGTTGTTGCCAGAGCCAGGGGGCCAGGGATTGTAACTGTTCGGCCAGCTGCCAGGGTGGGTTTATTACCAACATGCCCGTGCCAAACATGTGGGGTTGGCTGCTGGGTCTGTCGATGTGCAGCTCAAAGCTCAATACCTTGCGGATGCCACTGGCGATAAGGGGTTGATACAGACGCTGGGCGAAACCCTCTCGGTGCAGCGGGAACCAGACCAGGTAGACGCCGGTCTCCCAACGGCGGAGGGCAGCGAGCAAGGCCTTGGTCAGGTGTTCGTGTTCGTCCTTGCGCTCGAAGGAGGGGTCGATCATCACCAGGCCGCGCCGTTCCGGTGGGGGCAGCAAGACGGATAGGGCCTTGTAGCCATCGTCGTGGAGAAGGGTGACCTGCTTGTCCTGCGCGAATTCCAGCGCCAATAGCTCTATTTCATGGTTGTGTAACTCACACAATGCCATTCGGTCTTGCGGTCGTAACAGATGCCGGGCGATACGGGGTGAGCCGGGGTAGTAGCGCAACTGTTCGTTGGGATTAAGGGCGCGCACCGCATCGAGGTAGCTGCTTAAACTGGCGGGTGGCGTGGGGTGGTCCCAGAGGCGAACGATACCCCCGTCATGCTCGCGGTTCTTTTGTGCCTGCTCGCTGTCCAGGTCGTAGCGCCCGGCGGCGGCGTGAGTATCCAGATAGAACAGGCCCTTGGCCTTTTTTTGCAGGGCGGCAAGGGTCAGCGCCAGGGTGGTGTGTTTGACCACATCGGCAAAGTTTCCGGCATGAAAGGCGTGTCGATAACTGAGCATGCAGCACCGCTTGAGTCAGGGCGGCCATGATGCCGGTAACGGCGGCATAACTCAACGCTATGGCGGGACCAGAATGGCGGGCAGGAATTGGGCGTGGCATTAGGCCACGCGTGGCGCCGGGGCATCACCCGGTCCATGCGGGTCTATCCACCAGCCGGGTTCCAGTGGTGGCAGGCCATGTCGCAGGCGCGCCTTATCACACTGTGGGCTGGCAAGCTGATTGAGCCAGGCGGGTTGCAGTTCATGACAAACCGAGGGGCGCAGCGGATAGATTCCACAGTGTGCATCGCTACCCAATGTCCCTTGCAGGG
>JAHEDA010000149.1 GCA_024641445.1 Gammaproteobacteria bacterium | reverse complement strand
AGAGTTTGTGTCGTCACTCGCCACCCGCATCGTCGAAATGACACCCAAGAGCATTAACAACTATAAGGGTAGCTATGATGATTACCTGCGCAGTCAGGGTGTGGTAGAGAAAAATAGCGCAGTGTAAGAGCCAACAACATTCTTTAACTTCAGAGGGAAGAGTTAAAGGCGTGCCTATGACAGGCCTGGAGGGATGAATTGGCAGTTCGTCAGGACAGCACACCTGCACGCTGATCTATGTAATCTTGCCGTGCAGATAGGTTAACACCTCATCCATCAACGAGTTGATTGCACGATAGCGCTCGGTTGTCGCGGCCAGGATGGTCGCCTCACTTTGAATGTATTGGTCGATGACAAGCTCATCCCGACAGTTCTGAACAATCGCCTTGGCTGACTCCGGGGTTGTCTCAAGGTGAAACTGTAAACCTATAACCGCCCGCCCAAGCTGAAAGGCCTGATTTTCACACGCCACACTCCGCGCCAAGACCACGGCACCTTGCGGTACATCAAAGGTCTCGCCATGCCAGTGAAACACAATCGCCTCCCGGGGAAACCTGAAAACTGAATCGGATTTCTCAACGCTAGCCTGAATAGGAAACCAGCCAATCTCCTTCGCCCTGTTCTTGTAAACACACCCACCCATGGCATCCGCAATTAACTGCGCACCGAGACACACCCCGAGCACGACCTTACCCGCCAACACCGCAGCACGGACAAATGCCTTTTCCTCGATGAGCCAGGGATAGTCGGCCTCGTCTAACACACTCATGGGACCACCCATAATGATGAGCATGTCGATAGCGTTCAACTCGGGGAGTGGCTCAGAGGCATAAAAGCGCGTCGTGGTAATCACAAAACCCTTTCGAGTTAACCAGGGTTCAATATTCCCAAGGCCTTCAAAAGGTACGTGTTGGAGACAGTGGGCGCGCATAAACCTGGGCTCGTCAGTAGTAGTGAGTAGGTATTATTTACCACTCACCATCTCGGTACAAGCTAGTCGCGCCATGCCACCACACGATCATACCCATGCCCCGCCGCAATCGCATGAGTCTGTTTAACGGAGAATTTATTCTCTGGTGAGTTAAAGACAGAGGCATAGAAATTCTGGTTTAGCGTTGGCCGCTTCTTGATATCAATCTTCCAGAATAGATGAGCAAGCCCCTGCACCCCACCCATGACCAGGAATGAAAGTTGTGGATTCTTGGCAGTAGGATACATCCGTTTATACCCAACTCCCTCATAAGAGTTATAGACCCGAATGACCAATTCACGTCCTGGTACAATCTTCTCGACTCGCCAGACACCCCAACCAAGCGCATTGGCGATGGCGACCATGCCATGGATCCAATCTTCATCCGTCTTGCACATGGGTCTGACAACAGCGTCCCACTCGGGGCTGGACATGATGCCACCGAAGGTATTGAAGGCACAGACATGTCCACCTTGTACAAAAACGTCCTGTGTTTGCTCTAACGACATACCGGCCTTAATCATGCCAAAATAGGACTCGTAAGAAATATAGTTGTAGTAGTCCGCAAAGTGATTGGTCAGTACAACTCCAAATGCATCAATCAGGCCCGTGTCATTCATTCCTGATTTTCCGAATAAGGGCAGACCGCTCACGGCCTTAATGATCGCATCCTCGTCGACAGAGGTGTTAAATGATTGGGCCTCGGCGAAGCTGAATCGTGGTGGAACGGGGTGGAGTTCTGCCGGGCGTTTCAGATAGTCCTTAATTGGGTGCAAGACTTCCCCTGCTTTATACCAATCGACCGGCGCACCTGCTTGTTTGCACATGGTCTCATGCGTTTCCTGCTCGGTAATACCCGAGATATACCCCGCATTAAAAAAACAACTACACTCCTTTTTGCCTTGCATCACGGCTGCCTGACCATAGTGAGAGGTCGGTGTCAGCCATTCGGTTGGACCTGTCGCACGGCGCAGTTTTCCGAATCCACAAAATGCAAATTCCTCACTCAAATCCTTCTCGGTGTAGCCCGTCTTACGAAGGTGACGTATCAGCGGGACTACTGCATCATGTAAAAGCTGTCTTGGTTGGCATTCGCCCGCACCGTCCGACAGCATTACCGCTGTTTGTAAATAGGCATTGTAGTAATTACAGTGATATACCCGATTCAACCCACCGATATGGGTCTGTCCATGTATGCTGGTTATTTTAGGAGTCATGCAAAATCCCTTTACGATAGATATATGAGTTACTTTTATTCAAGGGCACCTCTAATAATTCACTAAAGCAGCGCTGGCTGCGTTAAAAACAAGCTCAAAATGCTCATTTACTCCGTGTAAACTGCGCTTTTTCATTTGTTTTTGCCTTGCCATCATCTGCTTGATTGAATTTTTAGAGGCACCCTCAAGTTTACTTTCCACCAAAAAGGCTCTTGATTCGTGATACAAAACCCCGATCTGCATGCTCCGGTTTTGATCCTTCAACTTCAACCTTCTCGAGATTGATTGAATTGATCCGCGCCATAGTTCTCTCACGCGCTGATTTCGCAGTCATTTCTGTCTTTACAGTTTTTGAACACATTTTTTTGATTGCACCTTCGAAGTGGACACCAAACAATTCATTCACAACCTTCTCCAGATTTGCAACATCGTGATCATCCAACTCGATGCGTTCAACGCCGAAATCCAGTTTCTGGTGACTATCCAAGTTAAACCGCAGTGTACAACGCGATATCATCGCACGATCCTCTATAGGCGTTTGTTTTAGCAGTTTTCTCTGTGCTGATATTTTCGTAAAAAGGTCGGCAATCACGATGACACAGGCATTACTGCTATCTATAGAGCTACTCATTCATATCTCCTTTAACACTAATCATTTTCTTTGTTTTGGTTAAATATGTTATAAATCTTCAATAACACATGTTCGATCTCTTTACTCGTACTATCGTGAAAGAAACTTATTTTCAGGGTAGGGTACCCATACGCAGGGACCACAAAGAAGCCCCAGGGGCCGCGCACATACACCACGCCCATACGTTCTTCAGTAACCGTACCCAGGCTCAATAGCAGTCGCCCACAGACCTCGTAACGCTGAGGTGTGAATTGTTTATCCAGGCTATAGACAAAGGACTGATAGTCAACACAGCTCTCAACCTGGGTAAAATACTGCACTACTGAGATGTTCTCATCCACTCCCATCGCCACACTATTTTTTTACATGTTTTTCTTAAACAGGACGTATGCCAAACAGTTATGGCAGTCTGGCCACCCCTAGGCCGCCTAGTTCGACTACAATCGCTCGAATAGGTTCATTCGGAATCACCATCTTCTTAATCATTAGTCAGGTATACCTCACCATTAAAATCTATATCGGTATTACAACCGCATTACTTTAGGTGACATTAATTCGCATTTAATCGATCCAAGCTGTAGTGCCCAGCCAACCAAGTCCTGTTTGGACAAAAATGGTGCGCCACGACCACCAGTAACTTAAATTAGCGCCCTCATGACACTGCCGTAAGGCTTACCCGTTAAATTTAGATTAAGACTTAGTCTAGATATGATGCTAACTCATCGCTAGACATACTGGGGAGGTTAGTTTTGGCAGGAATAGAAGGAGCGATATGACTGCGCTGTGACCAGTAGCGCATGACTATGAGTTTAGGTTCAACTCTCTTCAATCGCCTGGACTGTAATGCGAATTGCCTTGTTTTGTACCCAATGGGCAAGACGAAAACCAAGAATAAGCACCAGTAGAAGTGCAAAGGGAATGAGAAAACTATTCTTCAAGGCACGGAACAGGAAACTTTGGAAAAATATCACCCAGATGTAATAAGACCCGACCGTATGTAGCAATTTCCAGCGTTTTTTTCCGAGTCACCATTTTTGTGGAGACGAACGAGGTCAGCGTCATTGCGGCAATAAACTGGTAGGCGAGGCCACCCCCAATCAAGGACGTGGCCGTCAATCTGTCCAGGAATGGGTGTGGATAATTATACCCAAGCAAGATTAACGCAATCAGATGAAAACTGTGTGCGAGTGCGTAATGAGATGCCAATGTAACGACGATTTTGTCTCAGCCACGCCGCCCATTTATGGGAAAATAGTACCTGTAGACTGGAGGCCGCAGCTGTTCTAGAACGTGCGCATCACTTCCTGACCACAACACACGGTTGATTTAACCTTGCCATGACCGTTTTGACACACCAGAGATGTGTACCGTACTACCATCTTACCGTTTCAGGGTGCAGTGTTTCAGGTCGGAACCACATTTGCCTCAGGTCATCGTGCTGAAACGCTTACCACACCTAATACAGATTTAGACTGCCATAGTATTCTCATTTCGAAGTTGAGCGTAGTCGCTAAAGTGGAATTGATTAGCTTACTGTTGTAGCCACTACTGAAAAGTATCGTATCCCATATCAGATTCAATCTGATCGAGAGATAGCCAGGAACTTGCCTCTGCCAGACTATGAGCAGACGATATAACTGTTACGTTTTTTTAACATCGCCTGGTAAAGTGGTTTAATATCGAGAACTGTAGACGTCTTCACTACATCGAGGTTTAACAACCTATCTTTCCATGCATTGATCCGTGGGTGGCGTTTGGAATCGAAGATTATTGGCTTTAGCTCATCCACAAAACTGATACGCTGCATCAGAGGCGCATAACTCACGTCGACCATGGAGAGTTCTTGGCCATTGAAGTATGGTCCAGTGATAACCTGTTCGAGCTGATCAAATTTTTCATTTAGCTCGTTCAGACTCCTCTGAAAACCTGCCTTATTATCACTGATGCCCATGAGGTATGAATCCATCATGCAGCTACCGCCAAATTCTATCCAGCTACGATTCTTTGCCTTCTTGACCAGATCGGTGGGGTGCAGGTGTGGGGATGGATAGGCCTCGTCTAGATATTCAAGAATCACTACCGACTCAAAGATAACGTCTCCCCCTATCCGTAACAGCGGGACCTTCTTGAGTGGAGAAATTTTCAGGAACCATTCTGGAGGCTGCTCCAGATCGATATATTCAATTTCGTAATCGACCTCTTTTAGATTCAGCGCAATAACTGCACGTTGGACGAAGGGACACAACTTAAAGCTGACGAGTTTTGGTTTCACGACTCAAATGGTCTCCCATGCAAAATTGATACAGATAGCGGGACTACCCGCGAATAAGGCATGTTGATGGATATCACGCCTGCTGACATTGATCGGCATCAAGTGATATAGAACTCAACCCACAACGTGTAAACCCATGAGATGGGCAGGGAATTTCACCGGCATCACATGCGATGCTCGGTGAATATGACAGTGTATACGCCAGTCGGTTCAACTACATAACAGATGGCAAGACGGAGGGTCAGCGTTGTCCGCCGTTAACTCACATTTCAGGCCGGGCTCAATGGTTGAAAATTACTGTGGCTTCTCGAAATTAAGGGTAAATGAAACCCAGTTACCATAATATTCCTTCTCCTGAAACCCAACAGTCGTGCATAAGCCCGTAACTTTCTCACGACGGGTGTAGTGCGGGTCGAAGATTATTTCTGTCACCGAGAATATTCCACCCGTCTTGAGTGCGGCGTAGATTTCTCGCATGGCTTCCTCACGTTTACCTATTTCTCCCAGTACGGTTACCAGAAGAATGCGATCAAAATAATTCTGCTCAAGTTTTCCCTCCCCCAAACCTGCCTGCACAAAACGGATATTACTTATCCCGGCTGACCTCGACCGTTTCTCGGCACGATGTAACATCCCGGCTTGCAGATCCAGTGCGACGACTTCACCCTCTACACCGACACACCTGGCGGCGGGAATACTCACCCTACCCGGCCCGCAACCCGCATCGAGTAATCTCATGCCAGAACTGAGATGAATGTGCTCTATAATGGCAGCCGCACTATTTGTGCGGGCCAGTGGATTGTCCATCTCGACCAACCAGCCCAACCATACCGGGCATGGGATGGGATGCCGACCGTGTGCGACGCGCCAGATAATCCCGCTAAGCGCAAGCGCACCGATGAGAGACATGCCCCAGTAAAAAAGTGTCATATCACCCTTGCGGTTTGTTATCGTTTAAGAACGTACACCAGCCACGGCTTACCTGTCGCACCAACGGATGCGTAAGCGTGCTGAGCCATTTCGTTGTCAGTGGCCGTTAGCCACTGGAGACGCACCGCCCCCTGTTTGATAGCGTAATC
>JAHEDA010000007.1 GCA_024641445.1 Gammaproteobacteria bacterium | reverse complement strand
GGCCAACCGCGCCAAGAGTGATTTTCTCGCGGCAATGAGCCACGAGATACGCACCCCAATGAGCGGCATCATTGGCATGACCCGCCTATTAGAATCCACTCCTCTGACAGCAGAACAGGGCGAGTACATTACGGCCCTGCAACAGTCGTCCACTGCATTGCACGCCCTGATCGATGACGTACTGGACCTGTCCAAGATCGAATCTGGCAAATATGAACTGGAGGCGCGCAGCTTCAACGTAGCCGAGGTGATCCACGGCGTGGTGCAGATCTTTGCACCCATCGCCTTTGGCAAGAAGGTAGAGCTGAGTTATTTCTGTGACCCGGCCATCCCTGACAACCTGGTGGGAGACCCTAGCCGACTGCGGCAGATACTCATGAACCTGGTGAGTAATGCCGTCAAGTTCACCAGCAACGGTGACATCCACCTGTGTTGTGAGCACGGGCCATCAACCCTCGACAATCACTTGACACTGCATTTCAAGATCACCGACACAGGCATCGGTATGAGCCATGAACAACTACGACGGGTCTTTGAGCCCTTTTATCAATGCCACAACGCCGGCTCGGATACCGGTGGCACCGGCCTCGGCACCACCATTATTCAAAATCTCTCGCAGATGATGGGTGGAGATGTGAGGGTCGATAGCGAGTTGAACATTGGCACTACGTTCTATGTTGACCTGCCGATGGAATTACCCATGACCAAGGAACAGGTACGAAAACGACCGCCACTCTACGGCCGGGTCTTCGTACTGGAACGCAGCAGTTACAATCGTGCCATCATCGAGCGTTATCTACGTTATCTCGACTGCGAAATCCATATCATCACCAGTACCTCGCGTTTGTTCATGGCGATAGACGAACAACAACAAGCCCGGCAGCTGGAGCAGTGCGCCATTTTGTTGTCAGAAAATTACTGTCAGCAGGATTGTTCATCACTGGCAAAAAACCTGCGCAACCGCTACAGCGAAGACCTTCACATAATCTACTTCGCGATGCTGGAGTCCTTTGGAAATCACATCGTTGAGACTGCGGAACTCTATGATGCCCAATTCACCCTGCCAATTAGCTTTCGAACCTTGCTCAACGCGGTCAGTAAAAAGACCGATAGCCTTGCATCAGGGCGCGCCTCTGCCAACATCGCCAAACCCCGTCAACATCGTGTGCTGATCGCCGAAGACAGCGAGATTAATGCCAAGGTCATCGAGACCTTTTTGCGTCGCGATGGCCACGAGGTAGATCGGGTGGAGAATGGCAGTGAGGCCCTGTTGGCAATGCAACAAAATCGCTACGACCTTGTACTGATGGATATGCGCATGCCGGTAATGAATGGTCTGGAGGCCACACAGCGCTGGCGCGCCATGGAATCACCCGTGCGACACCTGCCTATCGTGGCCCTTACTGCCAATGCGACGCCTGAGGACAAAAAAAAGTGCATCGAGTCCGGGATGGATGATTTTCTAAGCAAACCAGTAAGCCCGGAGCAGTTGACAACACTCTTGCTAACATTCTAGAAATTTCACAACCCCGCCACTCACGCATCAGAAGTCTACGCAGCCCTCTCACTACCAATTTATAGATGAGACTTCACTTATTTCGCGCTGGGTAATAGGCGCAGGCCTTCTGTAACCTGTTTAAAGTCCGAGGGCGCAACAAACTGCATTACCTCGCGCGAATCGGAGTGCAACATGATATCCAGCCCCTTTTCTGGATACAGGTAATGCTCCTCCTTGTCACTCACCCGGATAACCTCGGTCGGCTGGCCGAAGCGGCCCGTTATCACTGCGGGCTCCAGATCGACGACGGGCAGATAGGTGAGTGATGTGACGACCATTTGGTGCAACGCAAGGCTATCACTTGGCGTATATTTCCAACCATTCTCACCGGCTGCCTCGCGATTTGCCGCCTGTCCGCGGATCTTTTGTAACTGCCCGGCATCGGCGCGCAGGGTAAAGACAAGTCGGCCCTCCAACCCGCCACGCCGAATTTTGTCGACATAGGCCTCTAGCGATAACGCACCCAGCCTGGATTCATACAGTGCCAGCTGGGCCGGTGTTTGTAAGTTTGCCTCCGCATCGGCCAGCGTGCTCTGACCGATACGTATGCCAAACACCCTCGTTGCACCGTCGTGATCAAGCTGGATCTGCCAGGGATAGAGCTGATCGCCCTGGGGCGGTGTCGGTTTGTCACAGGCCACCAGGCCCAGTGATAGTGCCAGAGAGAATATAATTTTTTTCATGTCTGCAACCAAAATGTAACGGGGCCCTCGTTGATAAGACTTACCTGCATGTTCGCGCCAAACCGCCCGGTTGCCACCGGCTGGTGTAACGCATGTGTGCGTTGCACCAGATAGTTGAATAAACGCTCTCCCTCTGCGGGCGGTGCGGCCGGGGTAAAACTCGGGCGCATGCCCTTGCCGGTATCCGCCGCCAGGGTAAATTGCGAGACCAGCAGCAGCCCCCCTTGAATCTCCTTTACACTCAGATTCATCTTGCCCTCAGCATCCTCAAACATACGATAACCCAACATGCGTTCGAGTAAACGTTCTGCCTGTGTCTCGGTGTCGGACCGTTCGACACCTATGAAACACAACACACCGCGTTGAATCTCGCCAATGATTTGGGCGGCTACCTCCACACGCGCCTCACGCACGCGCTGTAACAGCGCAATCATGCGAGCCGCCTGGTCATTGCATCTGTCGAGCTAACAAGGGCGTCAATAATCCCCGGTTCGCTGGCGGAGTGACCGGCATCGTCGATCACCTTGAGTTCTGCCTGTGGCCACGCCTTGTGCAACTCCCAGGCGCTCTGAATGGGACAAATGATGTCATAACGCCCCTGCACAATCACCCCGGGAATGTCGCGCAGCAGATACGCATCGCGTAAGAGCTGGTTCTCATCCAGAAAGATATTATTCATGAAATAGTGGCACTCAATACGCGCCAGACTCAGTGCAGTATAGGGGTCGCCGAAGTGGCCGATCACGCTCTTGCTCGGACGTAGCGTTGCCGTTCGTCCCTCCCAGATAGACCAGGCCTTGGCCGCAGCCATGCGTGTCACCTCATCCTCACCCGTGAGGCGTCGGTAGTAGGCGCTGACCATATCGTGCTGCTCCTCCGCAGGAATTAACTTGAGATAGTCTTCCCAGTAATCGGGAAAGATCCGGCTGGCGCCTTCTTGATAGAACCAGGCGATCTCCCACTGCCGACAGAGGAAGATGCCACGCAGTATCAGACCCAAGACACGTTGCGGAAATGTCTCAGTATAGACTAACGATAAAGTTGACCCCCATGAACCACCAAAGAGGAGCCAGCGTTCAATCCCCAAATGTTCGCGTATCTGCTCCATATCCGCCACGAGGGCCGGTGTCGTATTGTCCGTCAATTCAGCATGTGGCGTAGACCTGCCTGCACCCCGTTGATCAAACAAGATGATGCGATAGCGCTCGGGGTCGAAGAAACGGCGGTGATAGGCCTCACACCCCGAACCGGGCCCGCCATGCACAAACAAAACGGGTAGGCCAGCTGGATTGCCGCACTCCTCTATATGTAATATGTGCGGAGAGGCCACCGCCAGGCTGTGTTGTACATACGGCTGAATTTCAGGGTAGAGTGTTGCCATGGCCATCAACCTTTTGCCGGGATGAATTAACAGGTGACCCGTTTAACATACTTGAAATAGACTTGGCCTGTCGATGTATTACCTAAGCCCATGCGAAATTCATTGCTGAACCGGCTAGCCCCGTGGCCCCCCTTGATTGGTGTGGGCCTGTTGGGACTGCTCGTGATTTTGGGATGGCATCTCCAACTGCCCACACTGGTTCAGCTCTATCCCAGCCTCGTGCCCATGCAGTACAACACGGCAGTGGGCTTTGTGCTGGGCGCTGGCGCCATTGCCTGTCTACTACGCCAACGGGAACGCCTCGGCATGGGCCTGGCCATTACTCTGATTTTATTGGCCACAATAACCCTGCTGCAGTACATCACCGATCTCAATCTCGGTATCGATGAACTCTTCATGCATGCCTACATCACCACCAAGACCTCTCACCCAGGGCGCATGGCACCGACCACGGCCATCAGTTTTATACTTACGGGTTCGGCCATCGTATATATGATCCACACACGAACCACCGCGCATCACTATGCCCTGATCGGTGGGCTGCTGACTAGTGTCATTAGCGGCATTGCCGTGGCCTCACTACTCAGTTATTTACCGTACTCCACCACCAGTTACAGCTGGGGGAGATTTACCCTCATGGCGCTGCATACCGCGATCGGCTTCGCCTTGCTATCGCTACCCCTTGGCATCATCGCCTGGCGTGGCAATGCCGTCGAGGCGAATCACCCACGCAACTGGCAACTCATTCCACTCTGGTTCGGCATATCCGGGATTGCCTTTCTGCTGTGGTTCGCACTGGACCAACGCGAACATGCACACCTTGAGCGTGAGATAGAGACTCGCACACAGAGCTTCGGCACACTATTACAGACAAATTTTCGTGAACGCCTGCGCTCGCTCCAGCGTATGGCATACCGGTGGGAGCGACGGCAAGGTCACATATCGGAGTCAGAGTGGAAGGCCGATGCCGTAAACTATATCGAAGACTTTAGAAACTTCCAGGCCATCGAATGGGTTGATGCCTCCTACCACGTGCGCTGGGTCGTCCCCCTGCTTGGCAATGAAAAGATTATTGGATTTTATACCGCAGCCGAACCTCGCCGTGCCGCGGCCCTGCGCGAGGCACAGCGAACGCATCAACCCAGCATCAGCCAATCAATCAACCTTGTGCAAGGTGGCAAAGGATTCCTGATCTACCTACCCTTGTACGCAGGTGAACGTTTCAACGGCTTCCTGGTAGGGGTGTATCGGATTGATGACTTGATAAGTGCCCTCCTCCCAACCACCTTACGGAGAGATTTTTATCTGAGTATCGGCGACAGGAGTGAGCAGATTTATACCAACCTGCCACCCGATCACCCACCTGAGGTCAGGCTATCCCATGAGTCGTTAGTCCCGCTTGCAGATGAATTAAACTGGAATGTAAGAATTTACCCTACTCTTTCCTATCTGGCTGAAAACAGTTCGGCCCTTCCGTTTGCGATAATATTGGCAGGGTACATCCTTTCAACGCTTTCGATTTCACTAATCGACGCACAGGCAACACAGAAACAACAGGCCAAAGCCCTGCAACAGGAAATCGAAGAGCGCAAACTGGCGGAACAGACCAAGGACCGCTTCATCTCCACCATCAGCCATGAATTGCGTACGCCATTGACTGCCATCCGTGGGAGTCTTAGCCTGCTCCTGGGAAATGCCCTCGGTGACATGTCTGCACCGGTTAAAGAGATGGTAAATATCGCCGAGAAGAATAGTCTGCGCCTGCTGGCACTGATCAATGACTTGTTGGATGTGCAGCGCCTCTCGTCCGGTCACATGCAATTTGAACTGCTGCCAAGACGTGTGCAGCCATTACTGGATCAGGCCGTAACCAATCACCAGGCCCTGGCCCAGCAGCACGGTCTACTCATTATTCTCGAACACTGTCCCGAGTCACTACAGGTTCGGGCAGACAGCCTGCGATTCCAGCAAATCATGAGCAACCTGTTGGGCAATGCCATCAAGTTTGCCCGTAGTGGTTCTGAAATCCGGGTGCGTACCGAGCAACATAACGATCTTGTGCGCATCAGTGTAACGAATAAAGGTGAACCAATACCTGTGGCCTTCCGCGCAACAATCTTTGAACCCTTTACCCAGGCCGACGCCTCAGACACACGGCGCGCCAGTGGCTCCGGGCTTGGACTGAGCATTACCAAGTATCTGGTTGAACAACACCATGGACACATTGACTACTTCTCGACAGAAGAGGCGACAACCTTCTACTTTGAGCTTCCAAACCATGTGGTGGATAACACTTAGCCGCTTATAGGAAAACGTCACTGACTTAGTCAGGACACAACTCTCATACATTCCTGCGCTCGTAGCATAAAGCTATCCCTAGCCACAAAGGTGTAAAAGAGTAAAACCGGTGTATACACGGAGTAAATTAGGGTTTAGGGCACATTTACAACACCGCCATGACAGGACCCAGAGTTTTCAAACCAACGGTTAAAGAACTGTCAACGCCCTTAATCTTGGTCTATACATCGACAGTTTCTCCTCACTCACTATAATCATGTCTATCTGCCAGAGGAGCGCATGTATGCTCGAATTTATCTATTTCCATCCCGTCCCCGCTCAGCTGTTTCTTGACTGGCTAAGGCAACAGGGCGTGCCGGCTCAGTCCCGTGAGGAGGATGAGAGCTATCTCATCGAGGTACCGGAGGATATGGGCGATGAACTCTATGATGCGATTGAGGAGAAGTATTCGACCCTGCTGGAGATGAATGAGGAGATCATGAACCTGGAACATGCCGATGAGGCGGGATATCACATGGCCGGTATCGCCGTGCACCTGCATGACGGCCGCGTCTCCTATGCCGACATCGACCCCAAGTTACTCGGCCGAGTCATGGAAACAGTAACACCCAAGGAATTCGCCACGATTGTCGACACCATCGTTACCGCGGTAGAAAACCCCCAGGAGCAGACCTTTTGCCAACGGCAGCGTGTGGGGCAGAATGATTTGGATTAATCTTATCGATAGATGATTGCGCGCAGCTCAGGACGACCACATCACAAAAAAGGGCGCTCATGGCGCCCTTTTCATTTATTTGTTAGCGTGAAGCAACTAATCGCGGACAACCTCACCACGGAAGCCCATGGCAGCGGCTATCCCCATCAGTAACAGACCCAGCAGTACCAATGGCGGACCCAGTGGCAACAACATTCCGGCCCATTCCATTCCAAAATTTAGCAGGTACAACATGCCAGAGTGCAACACGGTCCCGATGATGAATATCCAACTGATAATCTGTTTGAAGATCCGTGTCACGGCGATAAAACACAGCACGATACCTGCGGCGATGTTCAATAGAGACTCGAGATTACCGTGTGCGTGTGGCCCGGCCTTGACGCCATCGACGATCCCCTCGCTACTGGCAAGTTTATTTAGCGCGAGGATGCCATCGGTATTCGCATGGGCGATTTTGTCCACGGTAAGTGGTGTTAGATTCTCTTCGAAATTATTTTCCCTTAGGGCCTGTAGACGACCAACCGCCGCCTGTTTCTCGGCACCGGCCTTAGCCACATCGGGCATCATCTTGACGATCATGTATGGGCCGAGTGCCGCTGTCAGCACCAGGAATAGAAAACCAAATACCACATTTTTTTTACCGATCATATCTGCTCCTTGAATCATCGCGAGTGTGATGCGGCATCAGAAACGAGAAAACCGCAGTGCCCCATCATATCGGGCTACTGCGGTCTTGGCTATGCAGAAAAGACTGGACTAGTCGGCGCTGGAGCGAGAGGCCTTTTTGCGCTCGTGTTCAATCAGGAATTTCTTGCGCAGACGAATATGATGCGGGGTTACTTCTACCAGTTCATCGTCGTCGATGAATTCCAGCGCCTGCTCCAGCGTCATGCGAATCGGTGGCGTGAGCAGAATGTTTTCATCCGAACCGGCGGCGCGGATGTTGGTAAGCTGCTTGGCCTTCAGTGGGTTGACCACCAGATCGTTGTCGCGTGAGTGGATACCAATCACCATACCCTCGTAGACATCTTCACCATGACCAATGAACATGCGACCACGCTCTTGCAGGGTGAACAGGGCATAGCCCACGGATTTACCCGGTGCATTGGCAATGAGTACGCCGTTAATGCGCTGGCCAAAGTTACCCTTCTTGTAGGCACCGTAGTGATCGAAGACGTGGTACATGAGGCCAGTGCCTTGGGTTGAGGTAAGAAACTCGGTACGGAAGCCGATAAGCCCACGCGCCGGGATCATATAGTCCAGACGCACGCGACCCTTACCGTCCGGCAACATATTGGTGAGATCGCCACCGCGCAGACCGAGCTTTTCCATCACCGAGCCCTGGTGCTGTTCTTCCACGTCCACGGTGAGCTGCTCGTAAGGCTCCTGCTTCTCGCCGTCTACCGTCTTGAGGATGACCTCGGGGCGGGAGACGCCAAGCTCATAGCCTTCGCGGCGCATGTTTTCGATCAGGATGGAGAGGTGCAGTTCACCACGGCCGGAGACACGGAATTTGTCCGGGTCATCGCCTTCATCCACGCGCAGGGCCACGTTGTGCAGCAACTCACGTTGCAGACGGTCGCGGATCTGGCGCGAGGTCACGTACTTACCATCCTTGCCCGCAAAGGGCGAGGTGTTGACCTGGAAGGTCATGCTCACCGTTGGCTCATCGACGGTCAGGGGCGGCAGGGCCTCGACGGTCTTGGGGTCACACAAGGTGTCGGATATATGCAGGTCTTCGATACCCGTAAAGGCGATGATGTCACCGGCGGTGGCCTCGGGCACCTCGACACGGTCCAGGCCCAGGAAGCCCAGGATCTGTAGCATGCGGCCATTGGATTTCTTGCCGTGACGGTCAACGATGGTCACGGGGCTATTCGCCTTGATCCTGCCGCGCACGATACGGCCGATGCCGATGACACCGACATAACTGCTGTAGTCGAGCTGGGACACCTGCATCTGGAAAGGGCCATCAACATCGACGGCGGGTGCGCTGACCCGATCGACAACGGTCTGATACAGAGGGTCCATATTGCCCTCGCGCACATCGCCATCAAGACCGGCGTAACCATTCAGGGCTGAGGCATAGACCACGGGGAAGTCGAGCTGGTCATTGCTGGCACCGAGGCGGTCAAACAGGTCAAAGGTTTGATCCAGTACCCAGTCCGGGCGGGAGCCAGGACGGTCAATCTTATTGATTACGACGATGGGCTTGAGACCACGGGCCAGGGCCTTCTGGGTCACAAAGCGGGTCTGTGGCATGGGGCCGTCGACGGCGTCCACCAGTAGCAGAACAGAGTCCACCATGGACAGCACGCGCTCCACCTCGCCACCAAAGTCGGCGTGGCCGGGGGTGTCGACGATGTTGATGCGGTACTCACCCCAGCGGATGGCGGTGTTCTTGGCGAGGATGGTAATGCCACGCTCTTTTTCCAGGTCATTGGAGTCCATGGCCCGTTCCTGCAGCTTGGTGCGGGCGTCTAGGGTCTGGGACTGCTGCAACAGCTTGTCCACCAGGGTGGTCTTACCGTGGTCAACGTGGGCAATAATGGCGATATTGCGCAGCTTCTGGATGTCGTGCATGGCGGGTTACCTCATTCGCAGGCGCGCGAACATAGCTGTAAAAAGGCGGAAAAGCAAGCGAAATACCGCTAAAACTCAGGCGGCGGCGTCTTCCACGCGTTCGAGGCGATAGCCCTGGTGGTAGATGGCCGTGAGCTTCCAGCCGTGGGCGGGGTTGAGGTCGAGCTTCTTGCGGATACGGCTGATATGGGTATCGACGGTGCGGGTATTAAATTCCGAACCATGGCCCCAGACGCTGGCGAGGATGTGGCCGCGCGACAATAGGCGACCGATATTACGGAACAGGAACAAGACCAGCTCGAATTCTTTTTGGGTCAGCTTAATCTCTGCACCCTTCATGCTGAGGCTGTGTGAGGCGGTATTGAGGTGGTAGGGCGACAGGTCCAGATCTTCCACCTCGACCTGTTGCGGGTGCGAGCGACGAGTAACCGCCATGATGCGCGCCAGCAACTCCTTCTCGCGCACGGGCTTGGTGATGTAGTCATCGGCCCCTTCATTCAGAATGCGAGCGACATCCTCCTCGCTATCCTTCTGGGTCACAAAGATCACCGGGACACTACGCGAACCCTGCTCACGCAACCAGTTGAGGACCTGCTCACCGTCCATGTCCGGCATGATCCAGTCGAGGATGATGAGATCAAAGCTCTCACGCTTGAGGCTGTTGATGAACTCGCGTCCATCTCCATAGACCACACAGCTGTGACCGCTAGCCTCCAGCCAAATCTTTACCAACTCCGCCAAGTGCGGGTCATCATCGACAATCGCGATACGCAAACCAAGCTACCCCACAAGTTAATCCGTTAACACCAAGCTATGCCGTCTATCATTCTGTAATAGGCGCCTGCCCCTCCACTCCAAGCCCCTTGCAAACTACCCGCACACATGGAGAAATGCAATTTTTAGTGCCCCTTACACACTCCAGGCTATTTCGCAAATTCCAGAGTATTATAGTCAATTTCAGCAAAAGATTTGCAGGGTAGAGTCCTGGCACCACATAATAGTCCCACACAGACCCTCTGGTAACCTAATAACATAAATATAAACAGCAAGTTATACATTGACCCCACCACGGATTGCGAGGGGGTCGGCGGCAAACCCAACCGAAGCGTCACCACTGCATGGCATCCGCAAAAAACATACAAACCGATACTGCTAACTGCCCCTGTGGTTCGGGCCGTGACTTCCACGCCTGCTGTGACCCCTACCTGCAGGGTGAACCTGTACCCAATGCCGAGACACTGTTACGCGCACGCTTTAGCGCCTACGCCACCGCTAATGAACGATACATCAATCAGACCTGGCACCCGGCAAGTCGACCAATCAAACTTCACCTCCACAATGCAGAGCAGGTGCGCTGGTACGGGCTTAAAATTATTCGCATTGAGAACGGGGGCCCGGACGATCAGGCCGGTCTGGTGGAGTTTTCCGCCCACTATCAGATTAAACATCGCCAAGGCCAGTTACACGAAATCAGTCACTTTGCCCGTGACAACGGCAAGTGGTACTACCTCGAGGGCGAGATTACCGATATTCGCTAACGAGTCTGTGGCATCACTCAATCCCAAGAAACTCGATAAGGGCGTCACTCTGGCGCAGGGCATCGCGCATGCCAAGTCGGATCAGGCGTCGACAATATTCTTTTTCGAATAATAGATAACTCACCAAGGCCGAACCGTGTTTGGCCGAGGCCCCCATACCACGCAACAAAAAGCGAATGCTTGCGGGCAGGGTATGAAAATACTGGTGCGCCAGCACCCCGAGGTCAACCTCAGGTGAGATCATCAGGGTATCCACCTTACGAAGATTTACCTCACCGTTTGTAATTCTTGAAGGGTCGATGTAATCCAGGGTTTTGTTCACCCGCTGCAGACGTTCAAGGTCCGCCTCCAGGCTATCGAGAAAGATACTGTTAAGGGCGTGCCCGGCGATCTGCGCGAAGCTGGGGTGCTCACGCTGGGGTGTGCGCTCGATGGTGTCCTCGCTCTCCATGCGATTGCCGATGATCAGCACCCGCTCGGCCCCGAGGTGGAGCGCCGGGCTCAGGGGTGCGATCTGGCGCATCGAGCCATCACCGAAAAACTCGCGGTTCAGGCGCACCGGCTCAAACAAAAAGGGGATCGCCGAGGAGGCCATCAGGTGATCCACGGTAATGATCTGCTTACAGCCGACACGACGTGAGCGGCGCCAGGTGGATATATCATTGCTTCCCTGGAAAAATGTCACGGACTGACCGCTGCTATAGCCCGAGGCCGAGACACTCAAGGCATGCAGATGCCCCTGGTCGATGGAGACCTGCACCTGACTGAAATCCAGCTTTCCCGTCAGTAGACTGTGCAGGGGCGCGCGGTCAAACAAATACAACGGATTATTCCTGCCCAAGCCACCCAGAATCATGGCCATCAGCCAACGGGCCCCGGTCTTGGCGATACCGAGGATGTCAGAACGAAACACCTGCCGTACTCGGAAGTTGGCCCACACATCGTAGAGCCGGTGAACGGCGTGGCGATAATCGCCGGCCATGCTGGCCAGGGCCAGGGCGTTGATGGCCCCCGCAGAGGTACCGCAGATTACTTGGAAGGGTGAGGGGGCACCCTTCGGCATTAACTTGCTAATGCCGAGCAATACCCCGACCTGATAGGCGGCGCGAGCCCCACCACCCATCATCACAATTGCCGTCAGTCCCTTGTCCTGTTTTGCCATTCTGATCTCGACTTACACGCGCCGCCTTGTTCCATTCGGCATCGCCCAAAGCAGGCCCACTACCGCACCTACAGTATGGGCCATATTGGCGATATGCCCTAACAATCCACTCCAACAAAGGACATACCACACCAGCATGAGGAGGGCCCACTGATCTGGCATGCGTAAGGGGAAGCGGGGGTCACGTCGCCCGCGTAGCCAGACATAACTAAACAGACCATATACCACCCCTGACATACCACCAAACAGTGGACCAGAAAAAATATACTCCGCCACATTCGACAACGCCGCCATCACTACCAGCATGATCAAGTACTTGCGCCAACCCAATACCTGTTCCAGGACACCGCCCAATTGCCACAACCACATCATATTGAAAAGAATATGCAAGATACTGAAGTGGAGAAAGATCGGCGTAATCAGGCGCCATACCTGTCCGTGTGATATCTCATACAGGAAGGCCCCCTGTGTCACCTCGCTGATTAGCAGCATGCGCCCATCGGCGAGATTTTCACCGAAACCAATCCACAGGGTCGCAAGTACACTGAGGATAATTAAACCTATCGTTACCGGTTTACCCTGCCACACGCTATCAATCCTCCAGCTCGCGACGACGCCTGGGCGCGCCCTTGCGCATATATTCCAGACACCAACCGTCGATGGTCTCGCGGGCCTCCTGCGGCTGCTCGGTCAGCAGCCAGTGATCCACATTAAATACTTTATATTCGCAATCACGCGCACGCTCACATACATCAATACCCAGCTTGGTATCGCTGATGTCCGTACCCCCCGAAAGCATCAACAGGCAGGGACAGGCAATCCCCTGCAGGCCCCTGATCGGCCGTAATACCTCGTGTACATCCTGAAAGTAGATGACGGCGGGGAGATATTTCAGGTCATCGGTGGGATTCAGATACAGCTCGGCGATATTGCTCCCGCTATTGTCCTGCAGGAACTTACGCGTGTGACGATCCAGCTCAAACAGATCACGCACCGGGACCTCGCGTCGATACAACCCGGCTCGATTCGCCAACAGGCTCAAGCTCGCCAGCCATCTAAATATCCAGCGAAAACGTGACAGCCACTTGCGCCGCCCCCGCAGGGTCTCGCTGAAGATCGGATCAATTAAGACGCAACCCTTGGCCATCTCCGGGTAATAGCGTGCAAACATGATCGCAACCTGGGCTCCGAGACTGTGTCCAATGACAACCACTTCCTTATACCCTTCACTGCGAATAAGCCCGTTAAGGTCACGCACCCATTGTTCGTGACTAAGCTTACCCCGATAACGTGACTGACCATGACCACGCAGGTCCACGCGCAGCAAGGCAAAATCCTCGCGCAGCGTTGTCTGACACAGGAACTCTGTCCAGCGTGTCATATTGCTGGCCAGCCCATGCACCAGCACCACTAAACGCGCACCCCGTTGCTCACTGAGGCCATAATTTATAGTCACCCCGTCGGGTGATACCCATTGCTTTATGGCCTCCGTCTGAACCCCCACCATGTGTGACAACACCTCAACTCAGTATTTCTATCTCTGACGAACACCCAATTATTCGCATAGCGTAGACCTTTTTATGAGCCCATGTAAAACAATGACTTGAACAGCTGTAAAAGATTAAACCTAGTGGCGATCCTCGCCGATAAGCCTTACAGCAGTTCTGGTATATAAATCACTGTCCAAACTAACCACTCTCACTCATTAAAACAGCATGAATGTGCAGGAGAAAGGCGATGTTTGCCTTCAGTAAGACACGGTTTCAACACCCAACCACTGAAATGCTCGCCGTCTACCTGCCCTTCCAGCATCTCGGCCAGGATGACCTATCACTGCTACAACAAAAGTCACTCTTACAAACGGCGAAAAAGGGGGCCACACTGTTTAAGGCGGGTAGCAGCGACGACTGGACTTACTTTCTCGTGCAAGGTGAGATACAACTACAAGATACATCCGGTAACACGGTCCTGATCCAGGCGGGTAGCGAGCCTGCCAACAGTGCACTCTCGAATCTGCAACCAAGGCGCTACTCCGCCACGGCGCGCTCTACCATTCAATACATTAAACTGGACAAGACCCTGCTCCAGAATATCCAACCCGATAAACCCTTCGACTTTTTGGGCGACAATAACGTTCTACGGGCAACCTACGATAGCAATGCCTTGTTTAAACGCATTTACGACGACCTTAGCAAGGATCGCCTGATCTTCCCCAGCTTTGCCGACCTCACGACCAAGATTCGCAAGCTGATGGAATCTAGTGATCAGAATATCGAACACATTCTCCGCGTCATCCAGGTCGACCCTATCCTAAGCGCGCGCCTGATTAGGGCCGCGAACGGACCACTCTATTACGGTAAGGAAGCGGTAGACAGTTGCAACAAGGCTATCCTGCGCATTGGGCTTATTCCGGCCAAATCACTCTGTGTGAGTTATCTATTGCAAGATGCCTTTAGCAAAGACCTGAAACATTCACACATACAAAAGCTTGCGATGCAGGTCTGGCTGCACAGTGTGGATGTGGCGGCCATTGCCTTCGTACTTGCCCATATCGTCAAGGGCTTCAATGCAGAGCAAGCCATGTTGGCCGGGCTGGTACACGATATTGGTGCGCTACCTGTCTTGTACTATGCCGACAAATTCCCCGGCCTGCTCAGCAACCCTGCCGCCGTTGAATCGACCATGCGCCAGCTCCAGGGTGAGGTGGGGGCGATACTCTTAAAGAAGTGGCGCTTCCCACCGGAGTTCATCACCGTTGCGCGCGAGTCAGAGCAGTGGCAACGCCAACCCCCAAGTGCCGACTATTGCGATGTAGTGATGGTGGCACAACTTCACAGCGCCGTAGGGAAAAAACCTGAGGGAACCCCTCGACTGTTTGAGGTCCCCGCCCTTACACGCCTGCATCTCACGGGCCTCACACCGCAACATAGCCTTCGCGTACTGGATGAGGCCCACCAGCAGATTCAAAAGGCCAAGCAGTTACTCGGATGATTGCCTGATTAGTGTAGGGATATTCTGACGCCCAAATCAGGCTCGTCTTACATCAATTTGTCATGCCAATTCGGTACAGTGCGCTCTCAGAAAACACTACTTTGTCAGGGAGCACGACGGTGAAGGTACAGCTTAAACAAATTATTGCATTGGGATTGATGTTGGCGGGTTTGATACTGATGCTATCACTCATGCCCGAACGTGAAATTAGCACAAGCGCACACTCCAGCAATCACATCGAAGGTAATCAGCGCGGGTAATTTTCTACGCCCCGGTTATTTATATGTAGACAGTCGTCCAACTAAGTTCTATATTTCGCGCAACAACATGGACGACGCGTATGCTAGTAAAGTCTGGTAGCTCAGACCAGCACATTGCACTCACCATCGCCGCCGAGCACCACCCGCTCAGCCTTACTCCCCCTGCCGCTGTCACAAAGCGCACCCTCCACGACGCATTACAGCTTATCGCCCTGCTCCAGACGACGCTGGACCTGGAGGGACTGCTGCGTATCTTTTCACGCGAGGTCAATAGCTGCGTTAGCCACTCGGGTCTGACCTATCAACACCCAGGGCATAATATCGCCATCGCCATTGGCCGAGCCGCCCGCCAGCGCTGCCACTTTGATCTGCTGGTCGAGGGGCAAGACCTCGGCAGCCTGACCTTCATGCGCGGCTCCGCCTTTTCAGACACCGACATCGCCCTGCTTGAATACCTACTCTCGGCCCTGGTATATCAATTACGCAACGCCCTGCTCTATCACCGTGCGATGCAGGCAACCCTCACTGACCCGTTGACCGGTACTTATAATCGCAATTTTATACAACAGACTCTGCGTCGCGAGGTTGGTCTCGCCCGACGCTATCAGGCCGCCTTCAGTCTGCTGGTAATGGATATCGATCACTTTAAGCAAGTCAATGACCGCTACGGTCATGATGCGGGGGATCAGGTGCTATGTGCAGTCGCGAACACAATCAGGGAGACCCTGCGCGAGACTGATATGCTGGTGCGATATGGCGGTGATGAGTTTGTCGTATTGCTGAGTAATACCCCGCGCCACGGGGCCGCACGCCTGGCGCACAAGGTACAGGACGCGATAACGAGTAATGCCTACATGATTGATGGCGCGCCAATGCGCGTGCATGTCAGTATAGGTGTAGCAAGCCTGCTCAAGACCGACACCTGCCAAACTTTATTTTGCCGCGCCGACTCTGCCCTGCTGGAGGCCAAACGCTCTGGCCGTAATGGCGTGACAGTAGCCAAGGCCGACAGCCTCTGTCGCGTAGACAACCTGCCAGATTTTTAATTCGCTTCAGGTGTGATGCTGACGTCGCTTATTTACCGCAGCGGCCAGACGCTCCAGGAGCTCGACACTCATCTCCCAGCCAAGACAGGCATCGGTAATACTCTGGCCATATTCCAATGGTTTGCCCGGCACCACATCCTGGCGCCCCTCTTTTAGGTGGCTTTCGATCATGGCCCCTATAATGCGTTCATCGCCCTTCTCCACTTGCAGTGCCACATCTTCGGCTACGACGGCCTGTCGTTGATGGGCCTTGCTGCTGTTGGCGTGACTGAAATCGATCATCAGCCTGGAACTTAGACCCGCCTTGGCCAGGGCCTGGCTCGCTTGTTCTACGTGTTGTGGCGAATAATTTGGCTCCTTGCCACCACGCAGGATGATGTGACAATCATCGTTACCCGTGGTGGAAAAGATCGCCGAGTGACCCGCCTTGGTCAGTGACAAAAAATGATGTGGCCGGTTAGCTGCGCGAATGGCGTCAATTGCAGTCTTGAGCGCACCGTCGGTACTGTTCTTAAAACCTACCGGACAAGACAGACCCGATGCTAGTTCGCGGTGCACCTGACTCTCGGTTGTGCGCGCACCAATGGCACCCCAACTAATGAGGTCAGCCAGATACTGAGGTGTGATCAGGTCCAAAAACTCGGTAGCGGCGGGCATACCAAGACTGTTTATCTCCAGCAACAGCTTGCGCGCCAGGCGCAAGCCCTTGTTGATGTGATAACTATCATCCAGGTCCGGGTCATTGATCAGCCCCTTCCAACCGACTGTAGTGCGCGGCTTCTCGAAGTACACACGCATCACGATCAGCAGGTCCTTTTGCAGGCGATCACGCACCACCTTCAGGCGATTGGCATACTCAATGCCCGCCTCTGGATCATGAATCGAGCAGGGTCCGATGATGACCAACAGTCGATCATCTTTACCATGCAGGATATTGTGAATGGCATTGCGAGTCGCAAACACCGTCTCGGTGGCGACCTCATTGAGTGGAGATTCCGCATGTACGGCCTCGGGTGGGCTGACTTCCTTTATTTCGCGGATGCGGAGGTCATCGGTCTGATATTTCATCTTCTATCGCTACCATTAACACGGAATAATTTTTTGGGGCACTGCTACGCAATGAGAGAGGTGATGCATTCGGCCTCACCCATCGTGGCAAACGTCCTGCCACACTACGCCCCTCGGCAAGCTCATACCAAAAGGGCTTCGATCCTAGACGATTCAGCCGGATTTGTCTTGCCTGGGGAGGCGTCCCTAGCCAGCCTTGAGTTGCAGGAGGGCGGAATTGATGTAATTGGTGATAAGGGAAAAGTGCCCCTCGCCACGGACAAAACAGGCCTGACTATAGGGGATGTGTTCCAGCAGATAGCGGCTCATGGCCATTGGGATCGTACAATCTTCCTGCCCGTGCCAGATGCGCACAGGGAGACTGATCTCCTCAAGATTAAAACCCCACGGCCTGGTCACAAGAGATAGGTCGTAATAGGGACCAGCAAAACTCTGGGAGAAGGACTTCAACCGACTGCCCCCGGACTTCTGCCCACCGCGAGAGGACAGATTGATCGCGTGACTCAGAAGTCTCTCAACGTTTTGGGGGGCAAGAAATGCGAGCAAACCGAGCAAACTACCAAAGAATAACCGCCCAAGCGCACCACCTACCTGGGCCTGATTGAAACAGCTACGTGAGAACCAATGCATCCGGTGTAACAGGCCGGTATCCTTTAAGGGGGCCGGCGAACCTGAAATACCAATTCGTCGAATCCGTTGCGGGGTCTTGTGTGCGCACGCCAAGGCATAGGGCCCGCCCGTCGTAACGCCCAGAAGAGAAAACTTTTGTATCCCGAGGCTATCCGCAAGAGCCACGATATCATCAGGCCAGTCGTAGAGACGTCGCGCCGGTACAAAACTTGAGAGCCCAAAGCCAGGGCGATCAACCGCGATCAATCGGGTGTTGGTGCGCTGCGCGCTCTTCAACGAAGCCTCCGCCTCAATGAGAGAACCAAACAGGCCATGAAAATAAAACACCGGGTCGCCGTTCGTCGGCCCGTACTGAGTAAAACCGAGTGAACGTCCATCAGCAAGTTTGAATGTTTGCGACTCCCCTGAATACATCATGGCTACACCCTTCTCTCAAACTGTCACGATACTACTGGAAGATCAGTCTCACTACCTAATCAAATATGTTAATCAATTCGCCTTTTAGAATTAATGGATGAATATCACCTATTGGGTGTAATTCTTTACAACTTGCCTCTGGTATTCATGTCAGCTAAATCATTAATGTGAATCTACATCATACATCCCGGGAATATTTCCTGACATCAAGCCTTGAGCGTGCAGACTTAGATAAAATTGCTGTCTAATATATTCAACGGAAAAATGTTGCGCGCACTGTTTTATAAGTAAGACAGGGGCACTTAGAGGAATTACCCCATGTTGATAGTCTTCGATGCTTTCCAGTAGTTTTACTTTTTCGTTTTTCGAAAGCTGTTCTTTGAAAAATCCCATGAGGTGCATCAATACATTCGCATGCCGATCACGTGATGCGGGTTTACACAGGGTATGCATAAACACTCGTAAATACTGCGCGGCCGTTTCGACCAAATCACTCTTACACACGCCCGCCACAAGCCTGCCTAAATCCCGATAGCCCGGCTCATCATGGGCAAGAGCAATAAATTTGTGTCTTGCATGAAAATCAAACAGAGCGGGGACAGTCAAGCCATCTCTGTTCAATTGTTGCCACTGAGCATAAAATAAAACCCGCTCAAGAAAATTCTCTCGTAAATCCGGGTCCATCAACCGACCTTCTTCCTCCACGGGCAAATCCGGTAGCCGCGCCATTATCGTGCCCGCATACCTACCGCTGGCCAGTTGCAGTGGCAGACCTACGTCGGTATACACCGTGACACCTTCCATACCACAACTGGGAGAACCCTTTTTAAAGATGTAACCACTTACGGACTGTAGCTGTCCTACAACCTCGTGGGCATATTGCTGTAAGGCATCCGTCACATCCTGCGTTTGATCGTGCACACCCAACACGCGCATCGCCTCGCCACGCCGCACGAGTTGAATCATCGGCCTTGGCACACCGAGCCCGATCGCCACCTCGGGGCAGAATGGAATAAATTCAAAATATTGGCCCAGCGTCTCGGTGATGTAGGCATTATGGCGATGTCCCCCATCATAGCGAACCGCATGCCCGAGCAGACAACTGCTGATCGCGATAGATAGTCGGGGTAATACTTTCTCAGTCATAGAGACCTCTAGTCGGTACCGTCAGTATAAACAAATCACTTACCGATGGAATCACACCACTGAGACTGGAATAACCGTGTGACCTGTATGATATACTCCGTGTCCGTTATGTCTGCCACTGCAAAAAAGCCACGTGCAAAATCATCACGCACTCAGCCCTGGCTCCGCTGGCCACGCGAGCGCCTACTCGATACACGCATCAAGGCACTCAACCTACGCATTGAAGGGAGCCCGCTCGAATCCTGTATCAAGCAACTCTTTCGTGAACTGAATCGAAAGGAACTTGTCTTCCGCCCGCACTTCTGGTTGTCGGATGAATGGTTCAGCCCCGATGGGGTCCCAGGCATCGCCATCCCTTTCTTTCTGGCCCACCCCAAACTAAAGAGACTGGAACAGGACTTTATGCTGGAGGTAGAGGGCGGTACCAAGGAGTGGTGCATGAGGCTGCTACGGCATGAGACCGGTCATGCTATGTTGAATGCCTACAAGTTGGCAGAGCGCAAGGAATGGCGTCAGCACTTTGGTCGACCCAATGCCTACTATCCTGAGACTTACTTGCCAAAACCCTATAGCAAGCGATTTGTACTAAATCTCCCCAACTGGTATGCCCAAAGTCATCCTCACGAAGACTGGGCAGAGACCTTTGCCGTCTGGTTGCAACCTGACTCCGACTGGCGCAGGCGATATCGCAGTTGGCCCGCACTCAAGAAACTCGAATATCTCGATGCCCTCATGCAAGAGATAGGGGCTAGCACCCCCAGGATCCGTAACAAACGCATTGTTACCCCAGCAGATAAATTTAGTATTACCCTGCGTGACTACTATGATGACAAGAGTGCACGCTATGCGACGAATAGCCCTGATTTTTTTGACCGGGATTTGCGCAAACTTTTTGTGGATGCCGATGTGGCACCCAAGGCCGAAAAGGCCTCGCATTATATACGCCGTATGCGCATTGAGATTTCCGTCGTGGTCGAGAAATGGACAAGCGAATACCGCTATCGTATCAATGAGGTGTTGATCGATATGATCAAACGCTGTGATGAACTGAAACTACGCGTGTCGCTGGACGATGAATCACTAAAAACGGAGATGGTTGCCTGTCTGACCATGCTGGTTATGAATAAATTACACAGCGATGGGTTTCATCTATCCCTATGAAAAAACTACGCGTCATGCTTCTGGTTCATATCGATCTTGTCCCGCCCACCGATCTCTCAGATGCGGATGACCCCCGCATGGATACCTTTCAAACGGAGTATGACGTACACCAGGCCTTGCTTGAGCTTGGGCATGAAGTGCAAGTAGTGGGTGTCTACGACGACCTCGCACCAATTCGTCAAACCATCGACGAATGGAAACCCCATATCGCCTTTAACCTGCTGGAGGAATTTGCCGGAAATTCCGCCTTTGACTTCTATGTCGTCAGTTATCTTGAGATGATGAAGATACCTTACACCGGCTGCCATCCTCGTGGTCTGGTACTTGCGCGTGACAAGGCGCTGTCGAAAAAGATCCTTAGTTATCATCGCATCAAGGTACCGCAGTTCGCGGTGTTTCCCTATGGCCAACGCCTGCATATCGCCAAACTTAAAAAGCTTCCTTATCCACTCATTGTCAAATCACTCATCGAAGAGGGCTCAATTGGTATTGCCCAGGCGTCTTTTGTGAATAATGCCGATGAATTGAGGGAGCGAGTTGAACACATGCATCAGGTCACCAAGGGCGATGCCATCGCTGAACAGTATATAGAGGGTCGCGAGATCTATGTCGCGGTTCTGGGAAATCAGCGCCTAGAGGTCCTGCCTCTGCGTGAGCTAGTTTTTGACAAGGTCGATGCGGACCTGCCACGCATGGCAACCTACAAGGTCAAGTGGGATAATAAATACCGTGAACGCTGGGGAATTGATTATATTTTTGCGCGGAATCTGCCTCAGGGTATGCTCAAGACGATCACGCATTTGTGTAAAAGGGTTTACAAAATCCTCGACTTGAATGGGTATGCGCGTATGGACCTGCGTATATCACGCGATGGCAAAATATATGTACTTGAAGCCAATCCCAATCCGGGTATCGCCTCGATTGATGACTGCGCTATGTCGGCGGAAAAGGCCGGGATGAAATACCCGCAGCTGATCCAGCGCATCTTGAATCTTGGCCTTCGGGCACATCAGGCGCTATAAAGAAAAAACGAAGACTTACTGCTGGACGTCGGGGTCCAGTTTCTCGTCATGGTACTCCAACACAAGGACGGCACCGTCACCGAAACGGTCACACGCCAGAATCGCGCTACGACGCTTATCCTGAAACATCTCGGCGTCCTCCATGGGGGCATGACTAAGGCCCTCGTAGCGTTTTTCCATTTGCTTGAGGTACTTTTCCTGCTGTTGCCCACAGGCGAGCGGCTGAATGGGCTTGCTCCGCACGATGACGCGATAGATCTGCCTGGTCTTGGGGTGAATGGTCACAAATATCTTCTGGAACAGTGGGTCACCCTGGACCGGCTTCACAAGATAATAGGGTGGCTCCCCTTCATTCCGTTCCACTGATTGAGCCTTGGCCGGGTCAAAAACCTCCCCCAGCAATACATCCTGGAAACCGTTCAGGGGTTCACCGGCGGAGGCCGCAGCCCAGACCACCACCATTAACAAACCAACTAGATACCGCAACATAACGCGATCCTCGCCGATGTAACGTTCGCGGAATTATAGGCGCATATCTGCAACTTACTGTAGACCCCTTCGCAAAAATACTTTGACGGCCCCACGCACTTTTATTCCTCCACCCATCCTATACAATAGGCGGATTGAGCAGGAGCAGAACCCGTGAGATTAAGCATCAAAGATTTTCGTAATTGGCAAAACAAGCGCATCACCCTGCTCGGCATGTCCGGTGTGGGCAAGACTCGCCTCGCCAGCCTGTTGCGGCAACACCACTGGTTCCACTATTCGGGCGACTACCGCATCGGCACCCGCTATCTGGACGAGCCCATCCTCGACAATATTAAACATCAAGCCATGCAGGTACCCTTCCTGCGTGACCTCCTGCGCTCGGACTCCATATATATAAGAAACAACATCACGGTAGATAATCTGCAACCGGTCTCCAGCTTTCTGGGCAAACTGGGCAACCCTGAACACGGCGGTCTGGGTCTTACGGAATTCAAACGCCGACAGGACCTGCATCGCGAGGCCGAGATCCAGGCCATGAAGGACGTCCCGGACTTTATTCGCAAGGCGCAAATGGTCTATGGCTATGAGCACTTCATCAACGATGCGGGTGGCAGCGTGTGCGAGCTAGACTCACCAGAGATAAAAAAGATCCTCGCCGAGCACACCCTGGTGCTCTACATCAAGGCCACCGAAAAGGATGAACTGGAACTCATACGTCGGGCCCGTGTCGCCCCCAAACCACTGTATTACCGGGCCAGTTTTCTCGATGAGCAACTCGCGGTATACATGCAGGAAAAGAGTTTGCCTTATGTTGCGATGGTGGAGCCCGACGATTTTGTTCGCTGGGTATTCCCACACCTGTTCTACTCGCGCATTCCGCGTTACCAAGAGTTTGCACAGGAGTTTGGCTATACTGTTACCACCACAGAACTGAGTCAGGTACAGAATGAGCAAGATTTGCTTACCCTGATCGAAACCGCCATTGGGCGGCAGTAACAAAGGGGTCGATAATGCCACTGGTTGCCAGCAGCAAACTCCCAACATTTGAGCGTCTACGCGAAGAGGGCGAGACCATCGTCTCGCACGATCAAGCGGTACGCCAGGATATTCGCGAGCTTCACATCGGTTTGTTGAACATGATGCCCGATGCGGCACTCTCCGCAACCGAGCGGCAATTTTTCCGCCTTATTGGTGAGAGTAATCAGATCGCCCAGTTCTACATGCACCCCTTCTCACTGGACGCGCTCCCGCGTGGTGAGGCGGGGCGCAGGCACGTCGAACAATATTACGAGAGTTTTGCCGACATCAAGACTCAGGGACTTGATGCCCTCATTATTACAGGCGCCAACGTAACCGGTCCCGATCTCTCAAGCCAACCCTTCTGGAGGCCACTCATCGAGGTCATCGACTGGGCCTACGAGAACGTCACCTCGACACTGTGTTCATGCCTCGCCACTCATGCGGTCATGGAATTTCGCTATGGTAAGCGACGACGACACTTGGGCTTCAAACGTTGGGGGGTCTATTCTCATCGGGTGGCTGATTTCGAGCACCCGCTGGTGACGGGCATTAACACCCGCTTTGATGTACCACATTCACGATTTAATCAGGTCGATCGCGAACAATTCGAGGCGGCGGGCGTCAAGGTGTTAGTGGAGAGTACAACGGCCGACGTACATCTCGCGGTGAGTGAGGATCTATTTCGTCTGGTCTTTTTCCAGGGACACCCGGAATACGACACCATTAGCCTGCTCAAGGAATACAAGCGCGAGGTGATGCTGTATGCAAACGATGCCCGCGAGGACTATCCACCCTTCCCGCAGCATTATTTCACACCCCAGACACGCGCCATTCTGGATGAGTATCGTGATCAGTTGCTAACGGCTAAACAACAGGGCCATGCCCTGCCTGAGCTACCGGAAGACATCATTGCCCATTCGATCGATAACACCTGGCACGATACCGCTGAGGCGATGATCAATAACTGGATGGGCAAGGTCTATCAGGTCACCAATCAGGATCGACGCAAACCCTTTATGGAGGGCGTGGATCCGAATGATCC
>JAHEDA010000148.1 GCA_024641445.1 Gammaproteobacteria bacterium | reverse complement strand
AAGCACGCACAAACTCTGCCATCATAAGGCGATTACCGTTCGGGGCCTGGATGTCTAACCGCAACAACAATTCGAAGCACGCGTATGCATAAGGCTCTCACCGATATCCAGCGGCGCCTCGCCCTTATCACCAGCCTCAGTTTTGCATTGGCACCGCTCGCAGCGTATGCGCTCGCCATCACCTTCAATCTCATCTCCACTGATGAACTTTTACAACCTGCTGTCGCCACGATCATGGGTGCAAGCTATGTGGCACTGACGTTGTGGGTGTACTTGCACTTTCGTCGCCTGCTCGCGCCGACCGTTCGCTGGATCCAAAAACATAATTCTGCCGATCGCCTGCCCGATGATCACCACCAAAAATTGCTGCAATTCAGCGGAAATTATTGGGCCTTCTTTTTGATTGGTGTGTTGGTGCTCTCTGCCGAGCAGATATGGTTGGGTGCCGCCGATAACGACCCGCAGCCGATTTTGCACTTCTTGTTACTAAAACTCGTCGTCGCCATCCTCGTCGGGATGCCCGGTTATCTGTTGGCGCTGGCCACCCTCGGCAAACTCACCTGCTTTGTGGGTCTGCCGCAAGTGGTTGTGAGCATGCGCACCAAGATGCTGCTGGTGGGCGCCTACATTCCCCTGCTCACTACCACCACCCTGCTGCAATATTATTGGTGGCGTACGCACTTCATCTCGCTGGAATTACTGATGGTGTGGGGCCTGCTCGGTCTCACTGCATTTGTGCTGACGGTGTTGGCGATTCGTGGCCTGACCCAATCACTCAACCCTGTATATAAGGTAATCAGCGGCACGGGGGCCTCGACCTACGCTGAACTCGCACGCTCGCTCTCGCCACAGTCCACTGATGAAGTTGGCTACATGGTGCATACACTCGGCCGCCTGTTCCGCCGCCTGGGTGAGCAAGACACCATGATGCACGCCATCATCGACAACGCCGCAGAGGGCATCATTGTGGTGGACCTGCTGGGCAAGATCGTCACCTTCAACCCCGCCGCAGAAAAACTCTTTGGCTTTAGCAAACACGAGACTAAGGGCAAGTCACTTGGTTGGCTCATTCCGGGGTTGGTGGACGAGGAGGGCGCACCCCTCCGGATCGAAGATGAATTGGAGACCGAGGGACTACCTCGCCAGGGCAAGGCCGTGCCGGTGTCGGTACGCATGAGCGATATGCACATGGACGGTGGTGAGTACCGAAGCATTCTGGTGGCCGATATCTCAGTGCGCAAGAAGGCGCAGATCAATCTGATCGAGGCCGAGGCGCGTTATCGCGACCTGGTAGAGACCGCTCACGATCTGGTCTGGAGTATGGACGCCGAGGGATGCTGGACCTATCTCAACTACGCCGCCTTGCGCATCTATGGCCACAGCACCACCGCGATGCTGGGCAAACCCTTTACAGATTTCCAGGCACCCGAGTCGGCACAGCGCGATGTCGATGCCTTTCATCAAGTAATGGAGGGTCGTGAGCTGGTGCAATATGAGACGGTTCATCTGAATGCCGATGGCCAACCCCGCCACATCAGTTTTAATGCCCGCCCTCTCAAGGATGAACACGGTAAGATTATTCGCATCACCGGCACCGCACGCGACATCACCGAACAAAAAGTGTTTGAACACGAACTGACCTATCAGGCCCAGCACGACAGCCTCACCGGCCTGTATAACCGTAACTACTTTCACAATGAATTGGAACGACTGGTCGCTCGACTCGCGCGTAGCGCCAACAATTGCGCCTTGTTGTATCTCGACCTGGATCAATTCAAATACGTCAACGACACCCAGGGCCATGCCTCGGGTGACCGCCTGTTGATTGAATGTACCAAGATGCTCAAGCGTCATGTGCGCGAGGGTGACCTCCTCGCACGCTTTGGCGGTGATGAATTTACCGTGCTGCTCTACAACGTTGATGAGCGCGCCGCGATGAAGGTTGCCGAGAATATTCGTGTGCTATTCGAGGCCTTTCGATACATGGATGGCGGCAAGACCTTCAACATCACCTGTAGTATTGGTGTGGCACTACTGGATGGAGAGATCGAATCCGCCGATGAGGCCCTGTCGCATGCCGACCTCGCGTGTAATATTTCCAAGACCCAGGGACGCAATTGTGTCCACCGCTACAACCCGCTCGACAATCAAAAGGCCGGTATGGCAGAGGACATCGGTTGGGCCACGCGTGTGCGCGACGCCATCGAGAAAGACCGCTTCCGCCTGGTGTTTCAACCTATTTATCACATCGCCAATGACCACGTGAAAGACTACGAGGTGCTGCTACGCATGCGCACCGAGGCTGGCGAGATCATTATGCCCAATGGCTTCATGCCCGCAGCGGAACGCTTTGGCTTGATCAACAACGTAGATCGCTGGACCGTACGCCGGGCGATGGAACACCTGGCAGGAATGCGCGGCGAACGCCATGACGTGCACTTCTCTATCAATCTTTCAGGCCGCGCCTTCGATGACAAAGAACTGTTACCGATGATCAGCAGTATCCTCAACGATACGAAGCTCGACCCATCAGCCATCACCTTTGAGATTACCGAGACCGCCGCCATCGCCAACATTCAGGCCGCCGTGCACTTCATCGGCTCGCTCAAGGACCTGGGGTGTCAGTTTGCACTGGATGATTTTGGTTCCGGCTTCTGCTCCTTCACCTACCTCAAGCACCTGCCAGTGGACAAGCTCAAGATCGACGGCGCCTTTGTGCAGGGTCTGGCCACCGGCAGCGTGGATCAGGCCATGGTGCAATCAATGAATCAGGTCGCGCACGCCCTCGGTAAAAAGACCATTGCCGAGTTTGTAGAAGATGCCGAGACACTCGTCTTGTTGAGAGAATTCGGTGTGGATTTCGCGCAGGGAAATTTTGTCGGGCGGCCAGAGTCGGAGATCGTGCTGACCCCCTCGGCCAAATACATGCTTAATTAAGGCGTAGCCTGGCGTAGTCCACCATCAGCCACTTGCTACCGGAGTCACTAAAGTTCACCTGCACCCGCGCGTGTCGACCATTACCCTCGAAGTTCATCACCACGCCCTCACCAAAACTATCATGAATAACACGCTGCCCGAGTTTGTAAGCCGCTGAGGAGGATTCTTCGACCTGCGAATAATTTTCATTGTAGGCCGGGTAACTCACCTTGCCGCCCAGGCGTACCTCGTCGATCAACTCAGTGGGGATCTCACTGATGAAGCGTGAGGGCCGGGTGAAGTTTTCCTCGCCGTATAAACGCCGTTTTTCGGCATAGCTGATCACCAGTTGTTCGCGGGCACGGGTGATACCGACGTAACACAGGCGGCGCTCTTCTTCGAGCCGACCGGGTTCTTCCAGTGATAACTTGTGCGGGAATAAACCCTCTTCGAGGCCACACAAAAATACCTGTTTGAATTCGAGGCCCTTGGCCGAGTGCAGGGTCATCAACTGCACGCAGTCTTCCCACTCGTCACCCTGATTGTCGCCCGCCTCCAGCGCCGCATGGGCGAGAAAGGCGCTCAGTTCATCCACGCCCTCTTCCAGCTCGGTGTCCTCATCGCTGTAGTAACGCCCTGCGTTGATCAGTTCCTCCAGATTCTCGATACGGGCACGACCCTTCTCACCCTTTTCCTTTTCATAGTGAGGGATGAGACCGCTGGCGTGGATCACATGCTGGATACGCTCATGCAGTGCGAGTCCTTCGCAGTCACGCGCCATGGTGTCGATGAGGTTGGCAAAGTGTTCGAGTGAGGCCAGGGCACGGGCACTGGTCTCCTTGTTTTCAAGGATCGTGTGTAAGGCCTGCCACAGCGACATGCCACCCTGTTTGGCATATTCACGTACCAGGTCGATACTGCGCGCACCGATGCCTCGGGTGGGCACATTGATCACGCGCTCGAACGCCGCGCTGTCATTGCGATTGGCCAGTAAGCGCAAATAGGCAAGCGCGTCGCGGATCTCCTGGCGCTCGAAGAAACGCAGACCACCATAGACACGATAGGGCATGCCGGTGTGCATGAGGGCCTCTTCGAGGATGCGCGACTGGGCGTTGGAGCGATACAGCAGTGCACACTCGGCACGCAGGCCACCCTGCTGCACCCAGTCCTGAATACGGCCGACGATAAATTGCGCCTCATCGACCTCATTGAAGGCCGCATAGAGCTTGATGTGTTCGCCGTCCTTGCCATCGGTCCACAGCTTCTTACCCATGCGCTGTTCGTTGTGATCGATCAACGCATTGGCAGCGGCGAGGATGGTGCCGGTGGAGCGGTAATTCTGTTCCAGACGATAGACCGTGGTGCCGGAGAAGTCCTTGGTGAACTGCTGGATGTTCTCGACCTTGGCGCCACGCCAGCCATAAATGGATTGGTCGTCATCGCCCACCGCAAACACCGCCGCCCTTGAACCGGCCAAGAGTCGCAGCCAGGCGTATTGAATGGTGTTGGTGTCCTGGAACTCGTCCACCAGGATGTGATGGAAGCGTTGCTGATAGTGATGCAGCACATCCGGCCGCTTCAGCCACAATTCGTGCGCGCGCAACAGGAGTTCGGCGAAGTCCACCAGGCCCTCGCGCTGACAGATTGCCTCGTAGGCCTGATAGATCGCCACCATGTGACGGATGTAGGTGTCGTTGTAGTGCGGGACATTGGCCGCGCGCAGGCCCTCGTCCTTGCGCGCGTTGATATAGCCGCAGGCCTCTTTCGGGATCCACTGCGTCTCGTCCAGCCCGATCTCACGGATCACGCGCTTGACCATGCGCAGCTGGTCGTCGCTGTCGAGGATCTGAAACGACTGGGGCAACTCCGCCTCTTTCCAGTGCGCACGCAACAGCCGATGGGCCAGGCCGTGGAAGGTGCCGACCCACATCCCGGCGGCGGGGATGCCCAGCAGTTCCTCGATGCGACCGCGCATCTCACCGGCGGCCTTGTTGGTAAAGGTCACGGCGAGCACGCCAAAGGGCGAAAGCCCCTCGGCCTGGATCAGCCAGGCAATGCGGTGCACCAGCACGCGGGTCTTGCCGCTACCGGCACCGGCCAACACCAGTACATGGCCATCGCTGCTGCACACCGCGCGGCGCTGTTCATCATTGAGGGGGTCGAGGATTCGGGTGACGTCCATTTGTGACACAGTTTAACAAATTCACCCTCAAGGTATGGTGAAAAGATATTCCCGGTGCCACTAAAGGGGCACTCCTTCGATGCTGAATTGTTGCAGATTATTAAATCGTATATCCCCAAGTGAAATAGTCAGCTAGATTTATCGCATTCATCGTATGAGCGATGTACACAGGAATGCACATGGTAGTGGAAAAGAACGACATCGCCGCCAAGCTCGCCGAGCTGCGCCAGCAATATACCGCCAGTCTGCCAGACAAATACGCCACCATCGCAAAGGCCTGGCAACGCCTGCTGCTGGATGTGACCGATCGCAAGGCCCTGGATGACCTGATCATTCTCTGTCATACCCTGGCGGGTTCGGGCACCAGCTTTGGCTACCCTCGTATCACCGAGATCGCACGCACCCTCGAGCATGAGCTCAAGCAGGCGCAGGAGGGTAAACAGGTGGTTGATACGACCCTTCAGCAGCGTATCCGCCAACACCTGGATCATCTACGCGCGCAGATTACGCTACCACCTGATTCACAGAGTGCTGTATCGACGAATCACCCTACGGCAGAGTCGCCATGGAATAAGCGTAAGGCCAATGCAACGCCGCTGATTTATCTGGTGGAGGACGACAAAATCCTGCAACTGGAACTTACCACCCACCTTATCCAGTCTGGCTTCCGTGTCTATGGCTTTATCAATGGTAGCGAGGCCCTCAAGGCGCTTTCGGCCTATGAACACTGGCCCGATGCCGTCATTATGGACCTAAACCTTCCCGACATGCAGGGCACGCGCCTGATCCAGGAGTTACATCAAAAGGTTCACCCAGACCTACCCTGCCTGATAACCTCCGGCAACAGTGACATGACTTCGCGCATTCTGGCGGTACGCGCGGGTGCACTTAGCTTTTTTCCGAAGCCGATCGACGTTGAGGTACTAACCGAATCGCTCGACAGACACACGCGAGTAAAACAGGCAGAACCGTATCGCGTATTGATCGTTGACGACGACCACTCCACCGGAGAGTTTCATGCCAGCCACCTACAACAGGCCGGAATGCTTACCCGCATACAATCCAATCCTATGAATATTCTGAATAGCGTGGCAGAGTTTAATCCGGAG